>JBKQQE010000347.1:0-10864 GCA_052326245.1 Xanthobacteraceae bacterium
TTCTCGGCGATGACACCCGCCAGCACATCGGACGGAACATCCGGCATCACGAAGCTCGGGATGCCGGCATTTCCAAATGCGACGCCGGTAAGGTGCGCATCGAACGTCTCGGCGATCGACACGGCGAAATCGCACACACTGTCGCGAGCCGCGTCGCGCTCCAACTTTACCAGAATGTCCTTGATCATCGTCCGCTCCAGATTTCCAGAATAACAAAATGATCGCATTCCTGCGCGCGACGCCCTTGACGCAGGTCAAAACGAGCGAAATTCGTTCCGGTTGCTCCCGGATCGACGTTTCGATCACGTGCGGGAAGGCGTCAGCGCTGGAGCACGTATTGGCCTGGCGCGTCCTCGATCGCCGGATAGCTCTCCGAGCCGATGGCCGGCGGCGCGACCCGGCCGCTCGACTGCGCGTCAAGCCAAGCCATCCAGGCCGGCCACCACGACCCGTCGCGCATCTCGGCTTGCGCCAGCCAGTCTTCCGGGCCGAGATAGAGACCGGCGGGTCCGCGCTCCCGGATCCGATAATGCCGGTGCTGGACACCCGGTTCGCTGACGACGCCGGCATTGTGCCCGCCGGAGGTCAGGACGAAGGTCAGGTCCGCCTCGCTGAGCAGGTGAATCTTGTACACCGAGTGCCACGGCGCGATGTGATCGGTCTCGGTGCCGACCACGAACATCGGCACGCGAATATCGCTGACCGCGATCGGCCGGCCGTCCACGGGGAACCGCCCTTCGGCCAGTTCGTTGTTGAGAAACAGGCGGCGCAAATACTCGCTGTGCATGCGCGCCGGCAGCCGCGTGCCGTCGGCGTTCCACGCCATCAGGTCGTTGGGGTGTTCCTGCTCGCCCAGGCAATAGGACTTGATCAGCCGCGACCAGAACAGGTCGTTGGACCGCAGCATCTGGAAGCTGCCCGCCATCTGGCGGCTGTCGAGATAGCCCTGCTCGCGCATCACGTCGTCGAGAAACGCGAGCTGGTCCGCGGTGATGAACAGCTGCAACTCGCCGGCCTCGGTAAAGTCGGTCTGGGCGCAAAACAGCGTGACGCTGGCGAGGCGGTGATCGCCGTCGCGCGCCATCGCCGCGGCCGCGATCGCCAGCAGGGTGCCGCCAAGGCAATAGCCGGTGGCGTGCACCTTGGCACCGGGGCAGATGTCGGTGACGGCATCGAGCGCCGCCATGACACCGCGGCTGCGATAGTCGTCTAGCCCGACGTCGCGGAATTCGGCGCCCGGATTGCGCCAGGAGATGGCGAAGACGGTGTGGCCCTGGTCGACCAGATAGCGGATCAGGGAGTTGTGCGGCGAAAGATCGAGAATGTAGTACTTCATGATCCATGCCGGCACGATCAGCACCGGCTCGCGGCCGACGCTCGGCGTCGTCGGCGCATACTGGATCAGCTCGATCAGTTGGTTGCGAAACACCACCTTGCCCGCCGTCGCCGCGAGATCACGCCCCACCACGAATGCATCCGGTCCGTCGTGATGGCCGGTCAGTACCACGTTGGCGTCCGCCCGCAGGTTCTCCGCGCCCTTCAGGAAGTTGGTTCCCCCGCTGGCGAGCGTGGCCGCGATCACCTCGGGATTGAGCCAGGGGATGTTCGACGGCGAAAACATATCGACGAACTGGCGAGTCTGAAACGTCACCATGCGCTGGTTCGCGTGGTCGACGCCCGGGGGCGCTTCGGCCACCTTGAGCCACCACTCCTCGGCGAGCAGGAAGGCCTGCGACAGCAGCTTGAACGGTGGCTGCTGCCACGCCGGACTGTTGAAACGGTGATCCGTAGGGCTTGGCTCGATCACCGTTTCGCCGTCAATCGCGTTGCCGAGACGTGCCAACTGGGTTGCCGCTTCCGACATCAGCTCGAGGCGGCGAAATGGCGCATTGACGAAATGCACGCCCCAATCCAACGCCGACAGCCACTGCGCCGCCAGCGACGTGCCGCCCGTCAGCCGGCCCTCGATGGCATGGACCAGACTGTCGAGTTCGGCCGCCGTGACCGACGGCGCGCTGCCGGCCAGACGGCTGACGGGCTGGGCGTTACCTGCGGGCGGCGGCGGAAGAGGCGCGAGATCCTGAGACATCGGGGGGAGACCTGACAATGGCGATCATTAAGTCAAGCTTTAGATCCCGATGATCCATTTTGATTGACTTGGCTCAATTCAGCCATCCACCGCACCGACGGAGTTTTGTCCGGCGGCCACGATTTGTCACATGGCTGTCACGCGACCGCCTGGGTCTCGCCACTCCGTTCGGCGCGCGGCCGCAATGCCGCGAAATCCTCCGCGGTGAGCGTTTCCCGGGCGATCAGCAGTTCGACGCCCGCGTCGAGATCGCCCCGCCGCCGTTCGAGAATGTCGCGGGCCTGCGCGTCAGCGGCCTCGATCAGATCGCGCACAGCCATGTCGATCTCGCGTGAGGTCGCTTCCGCGGCGCTGACCACCTGGTCCTGCGCGGTGGCGAGAAAGGTCTGCGGCCGCGGTGCGTAGGTGCGCTGCCCGACCAGCGGATCCATGCCGTATTTGGTCACCATCTCGACGGCGATCTCGGTCGCGCGCTGCAGGTCATCCGCGGCGCCGGTCGAGACGTTGCCGTCGAAAATCAGCTGCTCGGCGGCGCGACCGCCCATCAGCACGGCTATGCGGTTCTTCAGCTCGGTCAGGGTCAGGAGGAACCGGTCCTCGGTCGGGCGCTGCATGGTATAGCCGAGCGCGCCAACCCCGCGCGGAATGATCGACACCTTCTGCACCGGGTCGACGCCGGGCAGATCGGAAGCGACCAGCGCATGGCCCATTTCGTGGAAGGCCACGCGACGCCGCTCATCCACGCTGAGGATCCTGCTCTTCTTTTCGATGCCGGCGACCAAACGCTCGATCGCGACGGTGAAGTCGGCAAATGTCACGTCCTCGCCCTTGCGCCGGGTCGCCGCGATCGCTGCCTCGTTGATCAGGTTGGCGAGGTCGGCCCCGGTGAAGCCGGCCGTCAGCGCCGCCACCCTGTCGAGATCGACATTGGCGCCGAGTCGGACCTTGCGGACGTGGACCTTGAGGATTGCGAGCCTGCCGCCACGGTCGGGCCGGTCGACCAGCACCTGGCGATCGAAGCGCCCGGCCCGCAGCAGCGCGGGATCGAGAATCTCCGGACGGTTGGTCGCCGCAAGCAGAATCACCCCCGCGCTCGGGTCGAAGCCGTCGAGTTCGGCCAACAGCTGGTTGAGGGTCTGCTCCTTCTCGTCATAGCCGCCGAACGCGGCGTTGGTCCGGCTGCGGCCCAGCGCGTCGAGTTCGTCGATGAAGATGATGCAGGGGGCGGCCTGACGGGCCTGCGCGAACAGGTCGCGAACCCGTGCGGCGCCGACGCCGACGAACATCTCGACGAATTCGGAACCCGAGATGGAAAAGAACGGCACCCCGGCCTCGCCGGCAACGGCGCGGGCCAGCAGCGTCTTTCCGGTGCCCGGGGGTCCCACCAGCAGGATTCCCTTGGGAACGTGGGCGCCGAGCCGGCCGTAGCTCTTGGGGTCCTTGAGAAAGGACACCACCTCCTGCAGCTCGAATTTTGCCTCGTCGACGCCGGCGACGTCGGCGTAGGTCACCTTGGTGTCCTTCTCGACATAGACCTTGGCGCGCGACTTCCCGATCGACATCATGCCGCCGAAGCCCTGCCGGTCGGCGAAGCGCCGGCCGAGAAACACCCACACCAGATAGAACATCACCGCCGGTATGACCCAGGACAGCAGCGTGGCGATGAAGCCACCGGACGGCTCTCCGGTCACCGTGATGCCCTTTGCCGCAAGCTTGTCGGCAAGCTGCGGGTCGACGCGGACGGTGACGAAGGCCGCCGATCCGCTCGGCAGCTTGTCCTTGAGCTTGCCACGGATCATGTCCTGGCCGATGGTCACCTCGGTCACGTTGCCCTGGGTGACCAGCTGGTCGAACTGGCTGTAGGGAATGGTTTCGATCTGGCTGTAGTTGGCCAGCACCCATTGCAGCAGCAGCATGCCGAGCGCGGCGGCGAAGAAAAACCAGATCGCGACGTTCTGCTTTCGCGCCGGGGAATCGTGATCCATTTTCGCCTCCTCATACCGGCCGCGCTCGCGGGCCGCGGACCACTAGTGGTCCGATTCTAACATTCGCATACAGTCGCCGCTGTCACGTTTGCGAATGTTAGAATCGATAGACCACTAGCAAGTATAGGTTTCTAGTGGAGTTTTGGATTTGACATTCGCTTTGAGAGCCCGCTTCGATGCTGAATCGAGTGTCAAATCCACTCCACTAGCCGGAGAGTATCGACGAGTGATGCGCCGAAACATGAAGACTTTGCGACGGCCAGCGCGCGTCCGGCCGCGCCGCGACCTGCGCCCGGGCGCGGAGCGCGATCGATGATGCTCGGCGCCGACGTCTCGAACCTGACCGGCGACGCCGCCAACGACGCGTCGCGCGGGCTGTCGATCATCGTGCCGCTCCTCAACGAGGCCGCCGGCCTTGCGGCGCTGCACCAGCGGTTGATCGAACTGGCAAGCACGCTGAAGCAGCAGCATGGCCTGCCGACCGAAGTGGTCTATGTCGACGACGGCAGCACCGACGGCACGCTGCGGATCGCGCGCGCCCTGGCGGCGACCGGGATCGATATCCAGGTGGTGTCGCTGTCGCGGAACTTCGGCAAGGAAGCCGCGCTGATGGCCGGGCTCGACCACGCCCGGCGCGGCGCCACGCTGTTCATGGACGGCGACGGCCAGCATTCGCCCAACCTGGTCGAACGCCTCGTCAGCCACTGGATCAAGGACGGCTACGACGTCGTCTATACCGCGAAGGCCCACCGCGCCAACGAATCGCTGTTCCGCCGGCTCGCGGTGCAGGGCTTCTATACCCTGATCAACTGGGGCGCGCGGCAGAAGATCCCCGAGGACGCCGGCGATTTCCGCCTGCTGTCGCCGCGCGCCACCCAGGCGCTGCGCCAGCTTCCCGAGCGCAACCGCTTCTTCAAGGGGCTCGCCAGCTGGATCGGCTTTCGCCAGATTCGCGTCGACTACGAACCCGATGCCCGCGCCCACGGCCGCACCACGTTCAGCGCCGGACGCCTGATCGGGCTCTCGATCGAGGGGCTGACCTCGTTTTCCGTGGCGCCGCTGCGGGTCGCCAGCCTGCTCGGCCTGCTGCTCGCCTTCGCGGCGTTCCTGTTCGGCCTGTCGATTCTCTGGGAGACCGTGGTAAGCGGCCAGTCGGTGCCGGGCTATCCGTCGCTGGTGGTCGGACTGATGACCATCGGCGGGGTCCAGCTCTTGATGATCGGCATCGTCGGCGAATACATCGGCAAGATCCTCTCCGAGCTGAAGGCGCGGCCGGTGTATTTCATCGCCGAGCACAGCGTGAAGGCGGCGGAGCAGGAGGCCGCGCCCGGCGCCTCGGTCGGGAACGCGGCGGAATGATCGCCCCGCCCGCCCGGCGCATCCATCTCTGCGCCGACGATTACGGAATCAGCCCCGCCGTCAACCGCGGCATCCGCGAGCTGATCGCGCGGCGCCGGCTCAACGCCACGTCGGTCATGGTGGTGGGCCCCGCGGCCGGCCGCGACGAGGTCGCGGCGCTCAAGGGCGTCGCCGCCGGGGAAGGCTGCGCGATCGGGCTGCACGTTACGCTGACCGCGCCGTTTCATCCCCTGACGATCCATTTTCGCCCGCTGCAGGCCGGCCAGTTTCCTCCGCACGGGCGCATGCTCACCGCCGGCCTGCTGCGCCGGCTCGACCGCGAGATCCTCGGCGCCGAAATCACCGCCCAGCTCGCCCGCTTCGCCGCTCTGTTCGGGCGCGCGCCCGACTATGTCGACGGCCACCAGCACGCGCATCTGTTTCCGCAGGTCCGCGAGGCCTTCCTGGCCGCGGTCCGCTCCGCCGCGCCGCAGGCGTGGGTGCGGCAATGCGGACGCTCCGTCACCGGCCTGCGGCGCCTCACGCCGCTGAAGGCCGTGCTGCTCGATGCGCTGAGCGCGCGGTTTCGCGGCCTCTGCGATCGGGCGGGCGTCCGCTACAACCCGGGCTTCGCGGGAGCCTATGATTTCACCCGCGATACGGATTTCGCCGGCCTGATGTCGGGCTTCGTTGCGGCGGTGCCCGATACCGGGCTGGTGATGTGCCATCCCGGTTTTGTCGACGAGCTGCTGGTCAGCCTCGATCCGCTGACGACGCAGCGCCAGCGCGAATTCGACTTTCTCGCCAGCGATCGGTTCGCGGAACTGTTGCAATCGCAAGCGGTCACGCTGGCCGCGCCTACCAAAAATTAATCTGCCGAACTCTTCCGGCGTCACAATCAGGGCTTACGTTTGCTGCCGCCTCAGAGGAGGAGGAAGCGATGACCCCGCAAGAGCGCCACCTGATCGACGACCTGTTTGACCGGCTCGCCAGCCTGGAGAACGCCCCCCGGGATCCGGAGGCGGAACGCGCCATCATCGAGGGGCTGCGCCGGGCGCCCAACGCCGCCTATGCCCTGGTGCAGACCACGCTGTTGCAGGACGAGGCGCTCAAGCGCGCCAGCGCCCGCATCGAGGAACTCGAGGGCGCGGCGGCGCCGCAGGCTGCGCCGGCGTCGGGCAGCTTCCTCGATTCGATGCGCGACGCCGTGTTCGGCGCAACCGCTTCGCGCGGCTCCGTTCCCAACGTGCGCGCGGCGGATCCGGGCGCGTCGCGGCCGGTGTGGAACAGCGGAAACGTGCTCAACCCCGGCGCCGGCGATCCGCGCCTGGCCGGCTATGCCCCCGCGGCCCAGGGTTACAATACGCCCTACAATGCGCCCTATGGCGCACCGAGCGGCGGCAGTTCGTTTCTCGGCACCGCAGCCGCGGCCGCGGTGGGCGCCATCGGCGGATCGATGCTGATGAACGGCATTCACGGGCTGATGGGCGGTCACCAGGCGTTCGCCGGCGCGCCCGCGTTCGGCGGCACTGCCGGCGGCCCGTGGAGCAGCGATCTCGCCGGCAGCAGCCTCGCCCACGACGCCGGGATCGACGACATCGGCAAGGCGCCGGATGCGGGCTTCGCCCAGAGCCAGGGTCAGGGCCTGTTCGACGACGCCTCGAACAATGACGACGACGACGACGGCTTCGACAACGACGATGGCGGTGGCGGCGGCGGAAGCGACGACGGCGACTTCGCCTGACCGGCCCGCCGCGGACGTGGCGCAGCGAACGAGCGCCATCGCATCGACGAAAATGGCCGCCCGGAGGGGCGGCCATAGCGTTGATGTCCGCGCGTCGACGACGCCTTGTTAGAACCCGGACACTAGATCACCACCACGCGGGTGCCGACGGGAACGCGGCTGTAGAGGTCGATGACGTCCTCGTTGCGCATCCGGATGCAGCCCGACGACACGTTGGTGCCGATGGTCCAGGGCTCATTCGAGCCGTGAATGCGGTACAGGCTCGAGCCCAGATACATCGCCCGCGCGCCGAGCGGATTTTCCGGTCCGCCTTCCATATGGCGGGGCAGGTCGGGGCGGCGCTGCAGCATCTCCGCCGGCGGCGTCCAGTCCGGCCACTCCCGCTTTGCCGAGATCTGCTTGATGCCGGACCAGACAAAGCCCGGCTTGCCGACACCGACACCGTAGCGCAGCGCCCTGCCGTGGCCCTGCACCAGATAGAGAAACTTGTTCGTGGTATCGATCACGATGGTGCCCGGCGTCTCGTGGCCCTGATACTCGACCATCTGCTTTTCGTATTTCGGGTCGAAGCCGGGGCGTGCCGGTTCGACCGCCTGCTGCTGATAGCGCGCGCCCTGGTCGACCGGTTCGCGGCCGGCGGGCACCATTTCGTAGCGCGGCGCCAGCTGATAGCCCGGCGCCGGAGCGGCAGCGCCGCCGCTGAACAGGAATTCGATGACGCCGCCGCCGCCCACCGTGCGGTCGTTGGAGGCCATGCGGACCGGCGCGGACTGATCGGCGTAGATCACCGCGGGATCCGGGATCTGGCCGGCGCGGTCGCCGGCAAGCACGGGAGAGGAGATCACGCCGAGCGCGCATACGCCGGCGACTGCTGGGGTCAGGATTTTGAACATCGACGTACTCTGCACTTTTCGTCGGGACTGCGCGCCACCGCGCTCACGGCGCCATTAACCGGCAAAAGCCCATCGGTTTGGTAAACGCGAACCGTGTCTGGATTCACCACGATGCCAACTCGGCGCGATTCCTTCCGACAGCGTTTATTTTGAGTGAAGACGTCGGCGCCATGGTTAACCGGGCGTATGCGACGCAACTCCTGATTTTGTTCCCGAATATCCGGCGTGAACTCCGTGTTAAAACACCGTGCCTTACAAAGTTTGCAATGAAGGGGTGGGAGTGACTATGCCAGTTCATCGCAAGCGCTATCGCATTGAAGAAGTCCAGTACGGCTCAATGCCGCTGCCCGACGCGCCGTCGGGCGACATCAGCCGCTCGCACAACGAGATCATGAGCGAGCTGCGCGCGATTCGCGCACAGATGGCGGCCCCGCATAGCGGCGGCGAAGCGGGCTGCTCCGAGCGCCAGGTCGCGCAGGAAGCCGTCGAGGCGCATGCCCTGCTGCAGACCTACCGCGCCCAGATCGAGCAGTGCGAGAAGCTCAAGATCGAGCTCGACCTGATTCACGAAGCGATCAACCGCACCAAGCAGGAAATCGCGGTGCTCCACGGCAAGAGCTTCGACGGCGACGAGATGGCCCGGGTCACCGGCGAGCTCGGCGCGGTCGTCGGCGGCACCGAGGAAGCCACCCAGCAGATCCTCGAGGCCGCCGAGGCCATCGACCAGGCCGCGAGCGCGCTCTCCAAGGTGAACTCGCCGGACCAGCAGGCCCAGCTCAGCGAAGACATTCAGGATCGAGTGGTCTCGATCTTCGAGGCCTGCAACTTCCAGGACCTCACCGGCCAGCGCATCAGCAAGGTGATGACCACGATGAAGTTCATCGAGCATCACATCAACATCATGATGGAAATCTGGGGCGGCGTGGACGCCATCAAGGCTCACGCGCCCGCGATCATCGACGACCGGGTCGGCGATGCGCGGCTGCTCAACGGTCCGCGCGGACCCGACGACGAAGGCCACGCCTCCCAGGACGACATCGACGCGCTGTTCGACTAAAACCGGAGCTTCGGTTTCCTCAAAAGATTTGCCGTGGCGGCCTTCGCGGCCCGCCACGGCCTAGTGCATGGGGTTGGCGCTTCCGCGCGCCACGGTCAGGCCGCCATCAGGCCTTCATCCGTCAGGCCTTGGGACCGCAGCGGACATAGACCATGGTGCCGTAGCGGGTGTCGGCGTCCTTGTCGACGAACCGCGTGACCAGCACGCGCCCGTCGAACGAGACGATCTCGCGGTCGCTGTTGCCGCCGACCGGGCCGTGCGGCCCGATGAAGTTCTTGCCGCTGCGGCTGCCCTTGAGCCGCAGTTCCTGCGGCGTCGCCTCGTCGGCGAGGTGCATGATGACGCCGCCGGTCGGCCCGGGGTTGATGACATAGGGCTGCTTGCACTGGCCGCGCGCCGCGGTCTCGGTGCGCACCCGATCGGCAGGGTTGTGGAACGATGCCAGCCCCCAGCGCCCCACGATCTCGTCGGGGCGGATGCTGGAGGGAATTTCAGGCTCCGGCGGCGGCTCCTGCACCGCCGGCGGGGACGGCTGCGACCCGAAGCCGAAGCCCTGCCAGCTGCTGCAGCCGGCGAGGCTGGCCGCGGCCATGACGGCCATTGCGAGAAAGCTGACGCGCCGCGCCAAACCTGAACTGTCCATAACATCCCCTAACCACGAAGCTGCCGCACGGCTTTCGATGTCGGCTTTCCGAACCCACGGTCGCGCCGCCACACCGGCACAACGCTCCTATCAAAAGACGTAGCTGTTTCAATATGGTTTCCAAACCATCCTATAATGTGATCGGCAAAGATAGAAACAGGCCGAGGGCGTTTTCCGTCCCGCATTGCACCCGGATTGGGTCGGCCGGGGTCGGTTTGCGTACCTCCGCCGCACCGGCAGAGATCGCCATGCCGGCCGGACGAGGCCCGACGGCGGTCCTGCGCCTTGCTTGACAGGACCAGCGGCAAGCCATATTTCCCGGTCGCACATTTAGCACTCTTGAGGCCCGATTGCTAAGACTGCGCCCCGCGCCGCCGTGGTTTCGAGCCTCGTTTCGAACCCTGGCGACGCCACATCGGCCGCAATCCCCGGCATCCGCGGGCTTCGCCACATTCACCACGACCCAGAGGAACCTCCATGGCCAAGACCAAATTCCGCCCGCTGCACGACCGTGTCGTTGTCAAGCGCATCGACGCCGACGAAAAGACCAAGGGCGGCATCATCATTCCCGATACCGCCAAGGAAAAGCCCTCGCAGGGCGAAGTTGTGGCGGTGGGACCCGGCGGCCGCGACGAGAGCGGCAAGCTGATCCCGATCGACATCAAGACCGGAGACAAGGTGCTGTTCGGCAAGTGGTCGGGCACCGAAGTCAAGATCGACGGCGAGGACCTCTTGATCATGAAAGAGTCCGACATCATGGGCGTGCTGTCGTAACTGCAACCAACCTCGCCTGCCCGGCCCCGAGGCGCGCCGGACAGGCCCCCCATCGAACCCGGTCGCCGACCCCGTCGGTGACCGGACGCATCTTCCGCGAAGAGACCGCCCGGGCGGCGCCGGAGGACGAGAACACCTCATCAGGAGCACCACGATATGTCTGCCAAGGAAGTCAAGTTTTCGGGTGACGCGCGCGAGCGGATGCTGCGCGGCGTCGATACGCTGGCCAACGCGGTCAAGGTCACGCTGGGTCCGAAGGGCCGCAACGTCGTCATCGACAAGAGCTTCGGCGCGCCCCGCATCACCAAGGACGGCGTGACCGTCGCCAAGGAGATCGAACT
>JBKQQE010000348.1:0-3147 GCA_052326245.1 Xanthobacteraceae bacterium
TGCAACCGATCTCATTCTATGGCGCCAGCAAGCTCGCGGCCGAAGCCTATATTTCGGTGTTCGCGCATACGTTCGGTGGCCGCGCCGTCGTGTTGCGGTTTCCAAATGTCGTCGGCGAGCGCGCCACTCACGGGATAATCTACGATTTGCTTCATAAGCTCAAAGTCGATCGCGGCAAGCTCGAAGTGCTCGGCGACGGCAAGCAATCAAAACCTTATCTTTACGTCCTCGATCTGATCGATGCGATGATAACCGCGTGGGACAAGGCAGATACGCCATTGTCGGTCTATCATGCCGCCGGGATCGGACAAACCTCGGTGCGTGAGATCGCCGAGATCGTTGTCGCTGCGGCGGGTAGCGCGGACACGCGTGTAATCTTTACCGGTGGCGATCGGGGCTGGCCGGGCGATGTACCACGCTTTTGCTATGATATTTCGCGGTTGCAGGCCTTGGGTTGGCAGCCGCAACGGCACTCAACCGATGCGGTCCGGCATGCCGTCCAGCGCATCCTGACCAATGGCTTTTGATCAGACCAACATGCACGCCGCTGTTGTCGCAGGAGGATTGGGAACCCGCGCCGTCGAAATGACAGGTGACCGCATCCCCAAGGCGCTGTTGCCGGTTGGCGGCATTCCAATCATCTTCCGGCAGATGCGCGTGCTGCGACGCGAGGGTGTGACGCTGCTTAGCGTACTTGCGGGCCATCTCGGCGATCGGCTGCAGCCGGCGCTTGCCCCAGAGGCGGCGGCGCTTGGCCTAACGCTACGGATCATTGTCGAGCCGACGCCACTCGGGACCGCGGGCTGTCTCAGCGTCCTTGATCACGTGACAGAAGCAACGTTGATTGTCTATGGCGACATGCTGTTCGACGTTGCGCTCGCTCCTTTACAGGAATTTCATCGCCGCCAGGACGCGCTTCTGACGATGGTGGTGCATCCGAACGATCACCCGCGCACCTCAGACTTGATCATCGAAGATGATGGGTTGGCGAAAGCAATCCTGCCCTATAGACGACCCCGCGACAACGATCATCGCAATCTCGTACCGACCGGCCTGTATCTCGCCTCGACCGAATTGGTCCGCTCGATCGAGCCGGGAGTGAAGGCGGATATGATTCGCGACCTCCTGCCGGCACTGGTCGCTTCCGGCGCCCGGATTGCGGCCTACAATACGCCCGAATATTTACGCGATGTCGGCACCCCAGCCCGCCATGCCCTAGCCGAGCGCGATCTCGCCGCCGGCCGCGTCGAGGCGCTGAACAATTCGCACCGGCGCCCCGCAATCTTCTTCGACTGCGACGGCGTGCTGAACGATGAACCCGGCCTGCAGGGGGCTGTGAGCCCGGACGATGTGAGAATCATTCCCGGCGCCGGCGCCGCTGTGCGACGTGCGCGCGAGGCAGGTCGGATCACGGTTGCCGTCACCAACCGGCCGCAAGTCGCCAAGGGATTTGTGACCTTCGAGGGCCTCAGCCACATTCTGGGAAGGCTCGAAGCGCTGCTGGCAGAAGATGGCGGTGTGCTCGATCGCGTCTACTTCTGCCCGCATCACCCGGAAGGCGGTTTCGCTGGCGAGATTCCGGCGCTGAAGGTGCGCTGTGAGTGCCGTAAACCGGGCACTCTGCTATTGCAACGTGCCGTCGCCGATCTTCCGATCGATCAACGGCGGTCAGCACTCATCGGAGATAGCCTGCGCGATATCGGCGCTGCACGTGCGTTTGGCATTTGGGCCTATGGGGTCCGCACCGGTACTGGCTGTCGCGACAATGAACGCTACCGCAGAGAAACGGGTACGCCACCAATCCCCGATCTGATGTTCGAAACCGTGTCGGAGGCAGTGGATTTCGACATCGAATACGACGCGCTGGCCGCACCCGTTGTCACCGCCATCCGACGCTTGATGGATGGGAACCGAACGCCGGTCCTCGTCGGCGTGTGTGGGCGCTCGCGCTCGGGAAAAAGCGTCATGGCTCACGCCATCGTTCGGGCGCTGACGGAGCAAGATGTAGCCTGCCTTCGTGTTCGCCTCGACGATTGGATCGTGCCGGTAGCTGACCGCGGGCCAAATTGCTCAAGCGAGGCTCGCAACCAGGTCAACGCATTTCCCGACTTGATCAAGGCTTTGCACGCGGGCGCAAAAGTTCGCGCACCCGGTTACGATTCGGCGACCCGTAGCACTGGCGGCGCTGTAACCTACGATCCCGCCGGCCGATCGGTTATCGTGCTCGAAGGCAGCTTTGCGGGTCACCAGAGCATAAGGTCCATGCTGGATTTCGCCGTCTTTGCAATGGTGCCCGCAGAGCTGCAGCGTGCGCGATTTGCAGCGTTCTATCGCTGGAAAGGACTCGACGAGAATGCAATCGAAGCTCTTTGGTGCGAGCGGGCTGCCGACGAATGGCCGGTGGTCGACGCGCAACGTGATGGTGCGGACTTCGTCCTGATGCCGGGGGCCAGCCGATCATGATCGTCTCCTGCGCACCGTTCCGGGTGAGCTTTGCCGGTGGTGGATCGGACATCGCCTCGTTCTACCGCAAGAGGCGCGGGGCAGTGCTGTCCTGTGCAATTGCCAAATACAGCTTCATCATCGTCCATCCTTTCTTCAACGCGAACAAATATCACTTGAAATATACTCGCACCGAGTTGGTTGATCGGCTGGACGAAATCCAGCATCCGATCCTCCGCGAGGCGCTGCGGATGCAGGCTATCGATCCGGGCATCGAGATCGTATCGACTGCCGACATTCCGGGCGGCACCGGCCTTGGCTCTTCAAGTTCGTTTTCGGTCGCGCTCATCAATGCGCTTTACGCGCACCGTCGGATCTTTGTTCCCAAGGAGAAGTTGGCAAGCGAGGCATGCGTGCTCGAGATCGAACGACTCGGCGAGCCCATCGGCAAGCAGGATCAATATGCCGCGGCCTATGGCGGCGTGAACCTGATTGAATTCGAGCGGCATGGCGGCGTGACTGTGCAACCGTTGTTGCTGTCGACGGACATTTTATCGGAGCTCGAAAGTAATCTCTTGCTGTTCTACACCGGCAGCCAACGCGATGCGCGCGATCTGCTGTCGCGTCAGGTCGCCGCGATCGAAAGCGACGATCTGGTTGTGTCACGCATGCAGCAGATGGTGGAACTCGCTTACGAGATGCGCG
>JBKQQE010000349.1:0-5947 GCA_052326245.1 Xanthobacteraceae bacterium
GCGGCCGGTGGAGAGGTCCATCACGGTGTCGGCGCCCCAGCGGATCGCCCACACCATCTTGTCGACCTCTTCCTCGACCGACGACGTCACCGCCGAGTTGCCGATATTGGCGTTGATCTTGGTGAGGAAGTTGCGGCCGATGATCATCGGCTCCAGTTCGCCGTGGTTGATGTTGCAGGGAATGATGGCGCGGCCCCGCGCGATCTCCGAGCGCACGAATTCCGGAGTGACGAAGGCGGGCAGCGCGGCGCCGAAGCTCTCGCCGTCGGCCAGCGCCGCGTCCGCGCGCTCGAGCTGCGTCTTGCGGCCGAGATTCTCGCGCTCGGCGACATAGATCATCTCCTTGGTGATGATCCCTGCGCGGGCGAATTCGAGCTGGGTGATCATGTGGCCGTCGAGCCCGCGCAGCGGCTTGTGGTAGGCGTTGAACGCCTTCGCCGCGTGGGCGGCGCCGACATTGCCGTTGTCCTCTGGCTTGACCACCCGGCCGTCATATTGCTCGACGCCGCCGCGCTCCTTGACCCAGGCGCTGCGGGGGCGGGCAAGCCCGGCATTGACGTCGATCAGCACGCTCGGATCGGTGTAGGGGCCGGAGGTGTCGTAGACCGGCAGGTTCGGCTCGCCGGCGCCTTCCGACAGCATGATCTCGCGCAGCGGCACCCTCAGCTCGGGCGCGGCGTCGGGGATCGCGTGGATCTTCTTCGACGACGGCAGCGGGCCGGTGGTGACGGCGGGAAGCGTGGCGTCGGGATTGGGGCGAATGTTCATGGCGTCCTCCTGTTGCGTGATCCGGCTGAACGCGCTGTTGCCGGCATTGTCTTGAACGGTCGGGAATGAAGCGGTCAGGCCGGCTCCGCGACCGCGCCAAGCCAGGCGCGGACGCGGTTGTCCGGATCGGGATTCTGGGTGACGTCGCTGACGACGGCGATGGAATCGGCGCCGGCGGCAAAGATCTCGTTGGCCTGTTCGAGCTTGATGCCGCCGATCGCCACCAGCGGAATGGCGCCGATGCGCTGTTTCCAGATGGCGAGCTTCGCCACGCCCTGCGGCGCGAAGCGCATCGATTTCAGCGTGGTGAAGAAGATCGGGCCGAGCGCGACATAGTCGGGGTTCACGCCCAGCGCTGCGTCGAGTTCGTCGTCGTCATGGGTCGAGACGCCGAGGGTAAGACCGGCGGCGCGGATCGCCTTGACGTCGGCTTCGACGAGATCCTCCTGGCCGAGATGCAGGTGCGCGGCACCGGCCTCGATTGCCGCGCGCCAGTAGTCGTTGACGACGAGCCGGGTTGCCGTGCCGCGGGTGATCGCCAGCGCCTCGCGCACCAGCGCCAGCGCTGCGTCGTCGTCGAGATCCTTGGCGCGCAGTTGCACGGTGCCGACGCCGAGCGCGGCCAGGCGCTTCAGCCAGCTGAGCGAATCGACGACGGGATAGAAGCGGTCAGGATACGGCATGCCAGAACGGGGTCCCGATCACAGGGGTGGAGGGAGAGGCGAAATCGCGCGGGCCCATCAGCCCGGCCTCGAAGCCGGCGCGGCCGGCCTCGATCGCCAGGCGAAACGCGCGCGCCATCGCCACCGGATCGGCGGCCTTTGCGATCGCGGTGTTGAGCAGCACGGCGTCGAAGCCGAGTTCGAGGGCTTGCGCGGCGTGCGACGGCGCGCCGAGCCCGGCGTCGACCACCAGCGCGATGTCCGGCAGCCGCCGGCGCAACAGTTCCAGCGCGTCGCGGTTGACGATGCCGCGCGCGCTGCCGATCGGCGAGGCCCACGGCATCACCACGCGGCAGCCGGCGTCGACCAGGCGCTGCGCGACGCCGAGATCCTCGGTGCAGTAGGGATACACCTCGAAGCCGTCCTTGATCAGGATGGCGGCGGCCTCCACCAGGCCGACCACGTCGGGCTGCAGGGTCTCGTCGTCGGCGATCACCTCGAGCTTGATGCGCGCGGTGCCGAACAGTTCGCGCGCCAGCCGCGCCGTTGTCACGGCCTCGCGCACGCTCTTGCAGCCGGCGGTGTTGGGCAGCACTGTGACGCCGAGTTCACGGATCAGCGACCAGAACGCGTCGCCGGTCTTGCCGCCGGAGGTTTCGCGGCGGACCGACACCGTGACGATGTCGCTGCCGGCGGCGCGGATCGCCTGCTGCATGACCGCGGGCGAGGGGTACAGCGCGGTGCCGATCAAGAGGCGGGAGGAGAATTCGGTCTCGTAGAATTTCAGCATGGTGGTGCTCTGTCTTGGTCTTGGTTCGTCATTCCGGGGCGTGCGCACAACACCCCTGTGTTCGTCATTCCGGGGCGCGCGCGGAGCGCGCGAACCCGGAATCCCGATATTGGGAAACTCAGGGGCTTAAACCGCGAGGTTCCGGATCGGCCCACTGCGTGGGCCGTCCGGAATGACGAGCGTTTGGCTGAGCGCCGCGCGCCCCGGAACGACGAGTGGAGGGACGCCGCGCACGCGCCCCGGAACGACGCGCAGGTTTCTGCAGGACGAAACATCATCATCCCCCCTGTCGGGGCGTCAGGATCTCGACCTGATCGCCGTCCTTGAGAACCGTCACGGGCCAGCGCGCGCGCGGCACCACGTCGTAATTCACCGCCACCGCCAGATGGCTGCCCTGGAAGTCGAGTTCGCCGAGCAGCGCGTCGACGCGGGTCGCAGTGATTTCCCGCTGCTCGCCGTTGACGATCACGAACATCGCATCACCTCGTTGTCGATTTCGCCGCGGGTGACATAGGCCGTGGTCAATTCCGCCAGCGCCGGCGCGATCAGGAAGCCGTGACGGTAGAGCCCGTTCACGGTGATGGTGCGGCCCTTGACCTCGATCCGCGGCAGGTTGTCGGCGAAAGCCGGGCGCAGCCCCGCGCCGAAATCGAGGATGCGGGCCTCGCCGAACGCGGGATGAACCGAGTAGGCCGCGCTCAGCAGTTCCAGCGCCGAGCGGACGCTGACGCGGTCGTCCTCGCTCTCGATCGAGGTCGCGCCGAGCATGAAGCGGTGGTCGCCGCGCGGGATCAGATAAAGCGGCCAGCGCGGATGCATCAGGCGCACCGGACGCGCCAGCTCGACCTCGTCGGTTTCGATCAGGATCATCTCGCCCTTGACGCCGCGCAGGTCGGGCAGCACGTCGCGGGCGGCGAGGCCGCGGCAATCGACGACGATCCGGTCGGTGTCGCCGCTGTCTTGCGCCTCGCCGGCGGTCTCGAACCGAACCTCGACGCCCATCGCGGCAAGCCGCGCGTGCAGCTGCGGCAGCGCGCGCCGCGGCTCGACATGACCCTCGTCCTTGTAGAACAGCGCCTCGGGAAAGCGTCCCGCCAGCGAGGGCTCCAGCGCGCCGATGGCGTCGGCGTCGAGGCGCTGGTAGTGGCTGGTCAGCCGCGCAAAGCGGTTGAAGTCGGCGCGGTCGCGCGCATGCGCGACCACCAGCGAACCGTTGAAGGCCGCATCGGGCAGTTCGGCGCGCCACAGATCGAGCGCGCGCAGGCCGAGCCGCGTCACCACCGGCTCGGCGGTCTCGCCCTCGCACCACGGCGCCAGCATGCCGCCGGCATAGTGGCTGGTGCCCTGCGTCATCGCGGCGGTGTCGCGCTCGAACAGCGTGACGCGGCAGCCGGCCTTGGCCAGCATCAGCGCCTGCCAGGTGCCGGCGACCCCGGCACCGAGCACGTCAACGGCGATGCTCGCCGCGGAATCGGAATCGCCAAATCGGGGGTGTGCGGATTGGTGGCTTAAAGGTGTGTGCAGCATCCCTGTCCCTTCGCCGGCATGACCCGGATCAGGTTCAAAGGGTCACCGCGGTACGCCCGGCTGCGGGCGACGATGCGATATCTCAGCTCCTTGCCGGAGCTCCCCTCGGAACGTTAATCATATTAGTCCGGCGGGCCAAAAGGTCAACCGCAGCCGGCGGTTGCGGGAACAATGCGGCGGCACTGCGGCAGCCGGACCGGCGCTGGCGCGGCGATTTACGCGAAATTATCGGTTCCTTGGTCAGATCGGCGACCGCGCCTGTCGCGAAGCAGCACCGATTGAGCACCATGAGCCTTGTCAGTATCGCAACCGCCCGGCGGAGCCTGCGCCTCGCAGTCCCGGCCTGGCTCTGGGTCGGCGCCGGCGCGCTGGTGCTGGTGCTGGTCCAGGGCACCATGATGCTGCGCGACACCGACACCTACTGGCAGCTCCGCGTCGGCCAGTGGATCGTCGAAAACCACGCGCTGCCGCAGGTCGATGTCTTCAGCCTGACCAGGGCCGGCGCGCCGTGGCTGTCGTCATCCTGGCTGTCGCAGGTTCTGTTCGCGCAAGCCTATGCGTGGTTCGGCTGGAGCGGCATCGTCGTCATCGCGGCGGTGCCGATCGCGGCGACGTTCGCGCTCTTGACCGCCGTGCTTTCGCGCCGGCTCCCCGCGAGCTATGCCAGCATGGTGGCGATCACGGCGTTTGCGCTTTCGGCCCAGCATTTCCTGGCCCGGCCGCATGTGCTGGCGATGCCGCTGATGCTGGCATGGGTCGCCGGCCTGATCGCGGCGTCGGACCGCCGCGTCGGCCCGTCGTTCGCCCTGCTGCCGCTGATCGCGCTGTGGGCCAATCTACATGGCGGCTTCGTGCTCGGGCTGGCGCTGATCGCACCGATCGCGCTCGACGCGCTGTGGCAAGCCGAAGCGGCGCAGCGCAGGCCGCTGGCGCAGCGCTGGGCGCTGTTCGCCGTCGCCGCCGCGGCGGCCTGCTGCCTGACGCCCTATGGCTGGAACGCGCTGTTCGCCGCGCGCAAGATTCTCGACCTCGGCGAATTGCTGACGCTGATCTCCGAATGGGCGCCGGTGAGCTTCGCCTCGTTCGGGCTGTTCGAAGGCTGCCTGTTGCTGCTGATCGGCGCCGCGCTGTTTTCGGGACTGAGGCTGCCGCCGACCCGCATCGTGCTCGCGCTCGGCCTCCTGCACATGGCGCTCAACCACACGCGCAACATCGAGGTGTTCGCGCTGCTGCTGCCGGTCGTTCTCGCCGCGCCGGTGGCGGAACAGCTGCTGCGGCGCGACGGGCAGCCGGCTTCGTCCGATGGCGCCGCCAGGCCGCACTGGTTCGTCACCGCGGCGGCGCTTGTGGTCGCCGGCGTGCTCGGCGCCGGCGTTGCCGCGTCGCGGGACTATCGTCCCGCCGACGGCGAGCGCTATGCGGCGGCGATCGCGGCGCTGCGCGACCATCACGCGACGCGCGTGTTCAACGACTACGGTTTCGGCGGCTACATGATCTTCGCGGGTCTGGCGCCGTTCATCGACGGCCGCGCCGAACTCTACGGCGAACAGTTCGCGCTGGCGCATCTGCACGCGACCTCGCTGGCGGATCCCGCGGCGTTCTATCGCCTGCTGGGCGACTGGCGGATCGACGCGACCATCATGTATCCGACGACGCCGGCGGCGCGCCTGCTCGACCATGTCGACGGCTGGACCAGGGTTTTCGCCAACGACGTTGCGGTGGTGCATTTCCGCACCGCGCCGATTTCCGACGCGCTGCGGGTCAAAACCGACTGAGCGGCCGGCGCGTGGCGCCGACCGCTCTGTTTTCCCATAGCGCTAGTTCGACTTGACCAGCGGGCAGCCGCCCTTGTCGAGCGGACGGAACGCCTGGTCGCCCGGCACGGTGGCCACCAGCTTGTAGAGATCCCAGTCGCTCTTGGATTCGGTCGGCGTCTTGACCTCGTAGAGGTGCATGTCGTGCACCATGCGGCCATCCACGCGGATATGCCCGTCGCGGGCGAAGAAGTCGTGGATCGGAGTCGCCTTCATCTGCGCCATCACCTTGGTGGAATCGTCGGTGCCGGTGGCGTCGATCGCCTTGAGGTAGTGCATGGTCGCGGAATAGAGGCCGGCCTGGATCATGGTCGGCATGTGCCCGACCTTCTCCAGGAAGCGCTTGGAGAACGCCCGCGTCTCGTCGTCGGTGTCCCAATAGAAGG
>JBKQQE010000350.1:0-2795 GCA_052326245.1 Xanthobacteraceae bacterium
GCTGGTCCCCTGGCGCGAGGACAACGAGCGCAACGGCATCGGGGCGGTCGCTGCCGTGCCGATCCGCCGATCCGGCAAGAGCGTCGGCGTGTTCCTGTTCTGCCTGGAGCAGGCCGGGTCGATCACGGACGAGATCGTTGCGCTGCTCGAGCGCATGGTGGAAAACGTCTCGTTTGCGCTGGATGGGTTCGATCGTGACGAGAAGAAGCGGATCGCCGAACTGGCCAGCGTCCGCTCCACCAACATCTTCAAGGCGCTGAGCGCGACCAACGAGGCGATCCTGCGGTCGACCAGCGCCGCCGAAATGCTGCAAAAGGTCACCGAGGCCGCCGTCTGCGGCGGCAACCTGCTCGGGTCGGCGATTTTCCTGAAGGATCAGGCCTCGCCCGACCTGCTCGTGCGCGCGGCCGCCGGGCCTTTCACGCATTTTATCCGCGACATGCGGATCTCGAGCGACGAAACCGTCGCCGAAGGGCGCGGCTTCGGCGGCACCGCGTTTCGATCCGGTGCGCCGTGCATCTGCAACGACGTCGCCACGGACGAAAGGGTCGCGCCCTGGCGCGATCTGGTCCAGCAATCGGGGCTGCGGGCCTGCGCCGTCGTGCCCGTGACGGCGCAGGGCGTGACCTGCGGCGTGATGTATTTCTTCTTCAACGACCACTACGGCGACCTCGACGACACCATGGTCGATCTGATGAGCCGGATCGCGGCGAACGTCTCGTTCGGGCTGGACCTGTTCGAAAAGGAGAATGCCAGGCGCGAGGCGGAGCGCCGGCAGGAGATGCTGCATCGCATGTATGTCGCGCTGAGCGCCACCAACGAAGCCATCATGCGGGCAAAGACCCGGGAAGAACTGCTCGATCTGGTTTGCAATGCCGCGGTCCTGGGAGGCCGCTTCACCTCCACCACCATCGCGCTGGCGGTGCCCGGCGAGGAATTTCTCGAGATCGCCGCGACCAGGGGGCAGAACGCCGGGCGCGTCAGAAGCACGCGGTTCGCGATTTCGGCGGACCGGCCCGAGGGCCGCGGCCTGACCGGCACGTCGTTCAGAACCAGGAAGCCCTGCATCGTCAACGATTTCCTGAGCTTCGAGGGGACCAAACACTGGCACCGGCTGGCGCAGGAGGGTGGCACCCGATCCGGAGCCAGCTTTCCGCTGCTGAAGGGACCGGACGCGGCCGGCGTCATCCTGTTTCTGGCGAGCGAGCAAGACGTGTTCTCGGGCGACATGGTCGAACTGCTGGGCAGGCTGGCCGAGAACGTTTCGTTCGCATTGGCGAATTTCGACCGCGCCGACGAGAAGCGCCGGGCGGATCAGCAGATCAGCTTCCTGGCCACCCACGATCCGCTGACCGGTCTTCCGAACCGGCTGATGTTCAACGACCTGCTGGATCTGTCGATCAAGCAGGCGCAACGCCACGACCGCCAGTTCGCCGTGCTGTTCCTCGACCTCGATCGTTTCAAGATCATCAATGATTCGCTGGGTCACGCGGCCGGCGACCATCTGCTCGTGGAAGTGAGCCGGCGGCTCAAGTCCTGCGTTCGCGAGAGCGACGTCGTCGCCAGGCTCGGAGGCGACGAGTTCGTCGTCATCCTGAACGAGATCGACGACAGGAACCAGATCGCGGCGATCGCCCGCAAGATCCTGGCGGCGCTCGACCCTACCATCGCGGTGAACGGCCTCGAGTGCCGGACCACCGCCAGCATCGGCATTGCCCATTTCCCGACCGACGGTGGCGACGGCGAGACGCTGACCAAGAACGCCGACATGGCGATGTATGCTGCCAAGGAAGAAGGCAAGAACGTCTACCGGTTCTATTCCCATCAGGTGCGGCCGCCGTCGGTCGAGCGATTGACGCTGGAAACCCACCTCCGCAACGCGCTGGAACTCGACCAGTTCTCGCTGCACTACCAGCCCAAGCTCGACGTCGCCAGCGGCCGCCTGACCGGCGTCGAAGCGCTGCTGCGCTGGAGACATCCGGAGCTCGGCGACCTGGCGCCGATGAAATTCATCCCGCTCGCGGAAGAGACCGGCCTGATCATTCCGATCGGGCGCTGGGTCCTGCATGCCGCCTGCGAGCAGAACATGGACTGGCAGCGCGCGGGACTTCAACCGCTCTCGATGGCCGTCAACCTGTCGCCGCGCCAGTTCCTGGACGCCAACCTGCTGCAGCACATCGACGACGCGCTGGCCTCGACCGGGATGCCGCCGCAGCTGCTGCAGCTGGAGATCACCGAGAGCATGGTGATGCAGAACGTGGAGCGCGCGGTGACGCTGCTGAACGAGATCCGCGGCCGCGGCGTGCGGCTGGCGATCGACGATTTCGGCACCGGCTATTCGTCGATGTCGCTGATGAAGCGCTTCCCCATCGACACCATCAAGATCGACCGCTCCTTCGTGCGCGATCTCGCCGTCAATCCGCAGGACCGCGCCATCGCCACCGCGATCATCGCGATGGGCCGGGCGCTGGGATTGACCGTGGTCGCCGAAGGCGTCGAAACCGCCGCGCAGGATGCGTTTCTGCGGCAGCAGATGTGCGACGAGCTGCAGGGATACCTGTTCAGCAAGCCGCTGCCGCCGCACGAATTCTCCGCCCTGCTGGCGTCGTTCACCGCCGCGCCATGCATTCCATCCGTCGAGGCTCCGCCGCTCGCCGGCGACGGCAATCCGGACCCGGACGCTGCGGTCGGCGACGTTGTCCCGGACCTTGGGCGCGGCGGGTACATCTGAAGTCGGCCCGCGAGTGTCCCTATGGTTCTGACATTCGCAGGAGAGCCCGCCGCAAAGTGACGCG
>JBKQQE010000351.1:0-7699 GCA_052326245.1 Xanthobacteraceae bacterium
GCGGTCCCAGCTCGTGCAGGCCCATGTTCATCTCGTCGGCGATGTAGCCGAGATAGCGGCCGCAGCCCGCAGCGCAGCGGTCGTTCATCTGGAAATTCTCGACGATGCCGGCGTTGTCGATCTGGATGCCCTTGGTGTCCTGTCCTCCGATGTCGAGGACGGTGCGGGTCTTCGGATACATCATGTGCGCGCCGAGCCCGTGGCAGAGGATCTCCGAGCGAATATGCTCCTTGGAGAAAGGAAGCGTGACGCGTCCGTAACCGGTGCCGACCAGATAGGTCTCTTCGAGCTCCACGCCGAGCGTGTCCTCGATGGTGCCCGGCACATTGTTCGACCCATCGATGAGATGCGGATCGATCTCCAGCACCCGCGCCATGGCGCGACGAAACTTGTCGCTCATGCCGCCTGCCGGCGGCCGGTTCTCGACCTCGATGATCGACTTGTCGTAGGCGTTGAGCAATATTTCGTGCGAAACGTTCGCCTCGCGGGCGACTGCTTCCGCGTGAACATGGAAGCGGGAGCCGGCGATATCGCGGAAGAAATCCGATTTGCGCTTGGCGCCCGGCGCGTACAGTTCCGGCGCTTCGGCTTTCAGGCGAGCGAACACTTCGTTCAGCGCCTCGCCCATCTTCTCGGCAACTTTGGCGAACCGTTCGGTCTGCAGTTGCCCGATGCAGGTGGCTTCCAGGTCGTTGAGTTGCTCCAGGAATTGAACCAGACGAAAGTTCCGCTCCAGCGCGCCGAGGAATTCCTGGACGCGATCGCCGTTGGCCTCGCCTGAACTCAAGGCCCGGCGAAACAGGGTGAAACGCCCGTCGATTCGCGCCTCCTCGCTGGCGACCCGTGCGGCGGTGCCGTAGTTGGAGCGCGAATTGGTGATTCCGCGTCCGATGACACCCTGGTTTTCGTCGAGCAGAACGGCCTTCGTCGTGGTGGAGCCGAGGTCTATGCCAATGAAGGTGCGCATGGTTGCTCCTAAGCGGCTCCGCGCATACCAGCGCGTTTCTGTTCAATCATCTGGAAATAGCTTTCGAGGCGGTTCTTGACGTTGGCCGCGGAGAAATACCGGGGGTCGACCAGGTCGGTCTCGATGAAGGCAGCCGGCTTGCCGGTACGCTTCTCGACTTCGCGCATCATCAGCAGCTGACCAGCCGAGAAGCTGTTGCAGCTCTTGATCGAGTTGATCAGCAGCCCGTCCGCCTCGTATTCGTTGACATAGTTTTCCAGCATGTCGACGCGCATCGGCAGGTTTCGATTGGTGTAGACATTCAGGCAATATTCGGCGAGCGATTCCAGCGGACGGTCCGGATCGTGCCGGAACCCGAAGTCGTAGGTGCCGCCGACCTTGGTGTAGCTGGAGGCGACCACCACCGCTCCCTCGTCGTAGAACATCTTCCAGAACTGCCGGAAGTTGGTGTAGTTCGGCGGCCCCTCGACGATCAGGCGATACCGCTCCTTGCCCATGTCGCCGTCCGGCGTCACCGGGCCCTTGCCTTCTGCGATGCGCTGCTCGACTTCCTCGCGCAGGAACCGGTAGTAGTCGATCGCGTCGTCGGTGCCGCGGAACGCCCCGAAGATCGGCCCGATGTAGTAGATGCCGCCGAAATAGGCGTCGATCGGCGAAGGTTTCTTCTTGGCGCTTTGCAGCACCCGCACCAGATCGTCCTCGGCTTTG
Organism: Xanthobacteraceae bacterium; assembly: GCA_052326245.1. Taxonomy (GTDB): domain Bacteria; phylum Pseudomonadota; class Alphaproteobacteria; order Rhizobiales; family Xanthobacteraceae; genus Bradyrhizobium_A. The sequence continues at coordinate 1,676 of JBKQQE010000351.1, forward strand.
GCCGACTTGCGAAGATATTCGCGCAGGCGATCGATATCGAACTTGACGCCGGAGACCTTCTCGAGCTTGGGGATGACGGCTTGCTTCAGCTGCTTCACCATGTACTGGACCATGTCCTTGGTGATCTTGCCGTCTGCCAGGTACGGCGTGTGAAACATGATCGTTTCGCAATTGGGGTATTGCTGGCGCAGCAGCTCGAACCACTTCATGAAGGTGAAGCAGCCGGTATAGGACAGCAGCAGCACGTCCGGATCCGGCAGCTTGCGGCCGTTGGGGCCGATATTGCCCTTGGCCATCATGCCGATGTCGGATTTCACGTAGGTGCAGACGTCCTCGGAATGGCCGAGCTTCTCGGCTTCCATGACGAAATTGCCGCTGGTCTTGCGCAGGCCGTTCTGGATCGCGTTGACCTCGGGCAGATTGTTGGCGAAGTCGAAGCACATCAGGAGTTCGTTGAGATTGCCGGGGACGAACGTCGCCGCGACCTTCTCGCCCCGCTCCGGCGCGTTGGCCAGCCGCTCGTAGTGGCCGTTCATCATCTCCTTCTGCTTCGCCATCGAAGCGTCCTTGATGACCTCGGCCGGCTTGGTCTTGATACCCGTGATGATCGTCATGCTCCGCTCCACAGTTTGATCGAGTCCGCGAACGTCCCTGCTTGTTCGCGAATGGGCTGCATCTGGCCGGAATTTTCCGCGTATTTGAATGCGATCTGGGGGACCCCGTGCTTCTTCAGCACGTTTTGCAGCATCGGTCGCTCCAGCAGTGCCGGATCGCAGAAGCTCGGCATCGCGAAGATGACGCCTTCGGCGCGGTTATCCCGCACGCTGTCGACCAGATAGAGACCCTTCTTGGGCCCGTCCGGCTCGTACTTCGCCGATGTCGACAGCGAGTCGTGCAGATAGGCCGACGCCAGGTTCGCGATCGGATCGCCGTCGGTCGCGACCTCGGACTTTTCCCAGCGCGTGATCAGCATGAAGTCGTCGTCGACGATGTAGCAGCCCGACAGCTCGATCGACTTGACCAGATTGAGCGGCGGCTGCTCGCAGAACACGCCGCACACGACCACTCGGCAATTGTCCTTGATCGGCCGCTGCTGGGCACGTACCGAGGCGAGGTAATCCCGCATCAGCTGGTTGTGCTCTTCCACCGGCAGCACCAGCCCGGCACGCAGCAGCAGATAGAGCTCGGAAGACGGAATGTTCCAGGGCTCGCTGGCGCGAAGCGCATAGGCCTCGCGCACCAGCCGGCGGTTCTCGTTGAACAGCACGGTGGAGGCGCGGATGGCCTCGTCGGTGACCGGCCTGCCCACGATGTGAGCGAGCCATTCGCGAATCTCGTTCAGCTCGCTCCTGTAGAACTCGCCGCCGACGTCGTTCTCGAAGTTCTGCGGCAGATCGACATAGCGGGCGGGCGTGTTCGGGAACATCAGCTTCCACATCCCCGACAGATTGCGGATGACGTCGCAGATCGACGGGAACATCATGCCGTCGACGAAATCGAGCCGACCGGAAACGCCGAGCTCGATGGTCGAGCGCGGGATGCGGCATATATAGCTCTGGTAATATGCGTCGCCGTGGATGACTTCGAGTTGATCGCCCCCTCCCAGAATGCCGAGCGGGAGCGCGCCGGCGGCATGGACGATTTCGCGGGGCACGTAGTAGGGCATGTATCCGATCACCTTCCGCCCTGGCCTCGCCGCCTTCCAGGCCCGCGCGCTTTCGTAGGTCAGGTCGGTGAAGAGATCTTCGCAGCGCCGGATGATGTCGGCAGTCGCGGAATTCGGTTTGTCGAGCATGTCAACGATCCTTCCATCGCGCCGGGCGCTTTTCGATGAATGCGGAAAGGCCTTCGGTGGCATCGTGCGTCGCCATCAATTCGTTCAAATAGATCGCCTCGATCGCGGCGAGTTTAGCGGAAACTCTTTCGATCGCTCCATGCCGGGCGGCGCGCGTGGCAAAACGCAGCGAGCTCGCGCTTTTCAGCGCCAGGTGCCGATCGAAATAGGCGAGCGCGGCGGCTTCGGGATCGTCGGCGACGTCCGTCACGAGGCCGATCCTGAGCGCTTCCTCGGCGCCGATCGGGCGCCCGGACAGCAGAAGGTCTTCCGCCGCCGCAAGCCCGATGCGTTCGGGCAGCAGACAGGATGCTGCCGGCGCGAACACGCCGATCTGGATCTCCGGCTGGCCGAATTTGGCTTCCCGGCCGACGAACAGCAGATGCCCGGAGGTTGCGAGCTCGAGACCGCCGCCAAGGCACTGGCCACGGATGGCCACGAGCACGGGAACGGGCGACGAAAATATCTGCAGGATCAGTCGGTGGAAGTCCGCGAGCATCGCCACGCAGCGATCGGGCAGGTGCTCCTCGATCTAGGCGCCGAAGCTGAAATGATCGCCGGTCGCGTCGATCAGGATGCCGCGCAATTGCGCCGCGGTCGCATGCCGGGCGACGGCCTGCTCGATCGCGCCGACCAGCGCCGCGTCGAGAATGTTGGCCTTCGGGCGATCCAGCCGCAGGCGGAGCAGCCGGTCGTCGCGGTCGAGCCAAACCTTCAGCGGACTGGTCACTTGTGCCCTCCCGCCTTGGGAATCAGTTGCTCGATCATCGCCTCGGTCCAACCCTCGCCGTTGGCGAGCCGCTGCCGCAGCGCGACGAAGTCGATTTCGCGTTCGTGCTTCGGCCCTTCATTGAAGGCGCGGAATCCGGTCCGCGCCTCGGCCATCATGTTGAGCGCGAGCCAGGCGCGGCTGTTTTCCTTGTTGCGGTTCCAGGCGTCGAGCTTCGGCTTGCGCAGCTCCTCGAAGCTCTTGGTCAGGCATTCGGGGAACGTGGCCAAGAGCTTGGCGCACAACGCCTCGACCTTGGCGTCGAGCAGCGACAGGTCGACGGTGCCGCGCGCCACCAGTGCCTTGCCGGCCGCCAGGGCTTCGCCGCTCAGGGGCTCGCCGTGAACGATGCGGCCATAGTCGTCGAGGTAGCGTTTGGTTTCGACCAGCGGGTTGGCGACGAACGCGCCATCCACTTTCAAGCCGGGCACGATGTCCAGAACCACGCCGAGACGGTAGGCTTTGTGCGCCGACCACGGCTCGCACAGGGTTCCGGATTCCATCGCGCGTTCCGCGCCGACCATCAGCGGAAGAAAGTCCGTGGCGCCGCCGATGGCGGCTGAGCCGTGCTTGGGGCCCGCCTGGCCGAATCGCGCCAGATCCTGGGCGATCGTGAAGTCGCACGCCATGCCGATTTCCTGGCCGCCCCCGATGCGCATTCCGTTGACGCGCGCGATCACCGGCTTGTCGCAGCCGAGGATCGCCGAAACCATGTCGTTGAACAGGCGCATGTACTGCCGGTATTCCTGCGGATTGCCGGCGTAGTACTCGGCATATTCCTTGGTATTGCCGCCGGTGCAGAACGCCTTGTCCCCCACGCCCGTGAAGACCACGGCGACGACGTCGCGCGCGTTGGAGGCGGCGCGGAAGGCGCGGATGACACCCTTCACCATGCCGGTGGTGTAGGAATTGAACTGGCCGGGGTTGTCGAGCCAGATCCAGGCGTTGAACAGGCCCGCAACGACCTTGCCGTCGGCGCCGCGCGCCGGGCGTTTCTCGTAGATGACGCCCTCGACAGGTTCAAAGGGGACAACATCGTGATCGGCGAGATGGGACTTTGGCATCTTGGTAAGTCCTGTCATTTGTGGGGAACGAGAATCGCGCGGCGGGCGAGCTTGTGGGAATGCACCTGCTCGAAGACCTGGTTGATGTCGTCGAGCGGGTGCTGTTCGACGAAGGCGGCGAGGTTGATCTTGCCGTCGAGGACGAGGTCGAGCGCGGCGGGATAGAGTTCGGGCGGACATCCCCAGTTGCCCAGCGCCCGCGCATCGAAGGCCATGAGATTGGAGAGGCGCAGCTCCACCCGATCCATCGTGAAGCCGACGACGCAGAGCGTCGCGCCAAAGGTCAGCAGGCCGAAGGCCGTGGTTTGTCCGGCCGCGGTGCCCGAACATTCGAAGATCGTCCATTCGCTCAGGGGCAGGCCGTTCTGCTTGCAGAACTCGCCGATCTTCGCCTTCAGGCTCTTGATATCGTTGTCGCGGGCATTGAGCGTCAGGCTGGCGCCGTGCTCGCCGATCGCCGCCAGCCTGGCCGGGTCGACGTCGATGGCGATCACGGTGGCGCCGAACGCCCTGGCGATCTGGGCTGAATAGCCGCCGACGCCGCCGGTGCCGACGACGATCGCCACCGAGCCCTTTGTCACCCCGGCGCGCACGACGGCCTGGTACGGCGTCGTCACGGCGTCGGCGACGACGCTCACGTCGGCAAGCGAAAGACCGCGCGCGGCCAGCCGGGCTTCGTCGACCGGGCAGAGTCCGCGCGCAGGCACGACGATATGCGAGGCGAAGCCGCCCTGGATGTCGTTGCCGGGCATTTTCTGTTTTCGGCAGATGTTCGGACGGCCACGCTTGCAGGTGTCGCATTTGCCGCAGGGCAGCACCGCAGGAATGATCACGGCGCGGCCGAGCCATGATCGCGCGCCCGGCGCGGCTGCGACAACCCACCCTGAAATCTCGTGGCCCAGCGCCAGCGCCAGCGGGTGATTGGTGCGCACCCCGTCATAGAAATAGCCGAGATCGGTATGGCAGACGCCGCATCCGGCGACTTCGACAACGACTTCGTCGTCGCCCGGCGTCGCGATGAAGGCCTCACGGACCATCGGCTGACCTGCTGCCGTCATCATCCAGCGATGCGCCGCGATGCCTTGAGCCATATGGTTTCCCCGTATTCTCGCGGACAGTCGGTTTATCATTGCCGTCCGTCCATTATTTTGGTAAAGTAGTATCGAAATGCCAAATAAGCAAGCCCGATTTTCGGTTGGCGGGCGGGGGTTGCGAACAACGACTCCAGATCAAGAGGGATCGCGAAATGAAGGAGCGAGCATCATGTTGAAATCATTGGGCACTCCGTCTCTCTCCATCGTTCTCACGGGATCGGGCGGCGCCGGCGTCATGACCGCCGGGCAGATTCTGCTCGACGCGGCGACGAGTTGCGGCCTCTACGGCTTCATGACGCGTTCGACCGGCCCGCAGATCCGCGGCGGCGAGGCGGCGGCGATGATCCGGCTTTCATCGAAGCCGGTGCAGTCGCCCGGCGACCGGTTCGACATTCTGCTGGCGCTCGATTTCGAGAATGTGCAGCGTTTCGCCGACGAGCTGCCGCTGGATTCCGCCAGCCTGATCGTTGCCGATCCTGCCGCCGGCGACGTGCCGGACTTTCTGAAGGTATCCGGAGCCACCATCGGGCTGGTGCCTTTGTCGAAGCTTGCCAAGGGCATCAAAGGCGGGCGCATTTCGATGGTCGCTCTCGGCATTGTGGCGCGGCTCATTGGTCTGCCCGAGAGCGCGATCATTGCGGCGGTTGCCGAATCCATAGGCCGCAAGAAGCCGGAAGCGCTGGCGGCGAGCGAAAGCGCGGTGCTGCTCGGCGCGGGCGCGGCGCCCGACGTGGTCATTCCCAAGCTTTCCCTGCCAGGCACGCCGGCGACAGGCCGCTGGTCGATCACCGGCAACGAGGCGACCGGCTTCGGCGCGCTGAAGGGCGGCGTCAAGTTTGTCGCCGGCTATCCGATCACGCCGGCGACCGAAATTCTCGAATGGATGGCGCACGCCTTGCCGCAATGCGGCGGCGTCTTGATGCAGGCCGAAGACGTGCTCGCCTCGATCAACATGATTATCGGCGCGAGCTACGGCGGCGCGCCGTCCCTGACCGCCACCGCCGGCCCCGGCCTATCCTTGATGATCGAATCCCTCGGCCTGGCCGTCGCCGCCGAAATTCCCCTCGTCGTCGTCGACGTCATGCGCTCGGGACCCTCGACCGGCATCGCCACCAAGTCCGAGCAGAGCGATCTCAACATCGCCGTCTACGGGCTGCACGGCGATGCGCCCCATGTCGTGACGGCGCCTCTCTCCGTCGCCGACTGCCTGCTGACCGCGCAATGGTCGGTGCATCTGGCCGAATCGCTGCAAACGCCGGTCAT
>JBKQQE010000352.1:0-5045 GCA_052326245.1 Xanthobacteraceae bacterium
GTGCCGGCGAGATCTTCCACCGGGGCGGCCGCGACAACCTCCTCGGCCGCACTCTGCGGCAGCGATTCGGACGCCGGGACGGCCTCGGCGGCAGCAACGGCCTCGGTGACAGGAACGGCCTCGGTGACAGCAGCGGCCTCGGTGACAGCAGCGGCCTCGGTAACAGGCGCGGCCTCCGGCACGACATTCTCGGTCGTTTCGGCGACGGCCTCGGCGATCGCTGCAGCCGGCGCGGCGGCTTCGGTGTCGGTTGCCACAGTGGGCGCCTCCGCGGCGGGCGCTTCCGCCGCCTGCGCTTGCGGCGTCTCTTGCGGCGCTTCCTGCACCGCCGGCGCGACCACCGGCAGCGGCGGCCGACGCTCCATCCGGTAGCCGAGCGCGCGCAGGATCGAGGCGAAATCCTCGCCGGCCGAGCCGGTCAGCGAGGTCATCGCCTGGGTAACCGTGAAGCCGCGGCCGTCGAACGCGCCCGGCGGCTTTGCGCCCGGCGAGGCCTCGCGCCACGCCAGCGCCGGACGGATCAGGTCGGCGAGACGCTCCAGGATATCGACCCGCACCGCCCGTTCGCCGCACTGGCGATAGCCGAGCACGCGGTAGGCGTCGCGATTGAGCGCCTTGTCGACGGGAAACGAGGTGCGGCCAGAGGCCGCCAGGTGCTGCGCGCCGGACAGCGCTGCGGCGTCGACAGTGTCCTGCTTCAGCGCCCACAACAGCGACGCCATGCCGCGCGCTGCCGGCTTCAGCAGCGACGGCACGTAGATGTGATAGGCGCCGAAGCGAACGCCGTATTTGCGCAGCGAGGCGCGCGACAGCTGATCGAGATCCTTCATCTCGGCGGCGATCTTCTGCCGCTCCAGCACGCCCAGCGCCTCGACCAGCTGGAAGGCGATGCCGCGGGCGATGCCGGTGATGTCCTCGGCCTTGGCGAGCTCGAACAGCGGGCCGAGCAGCTTGGTGATGTGGGTCTTCAGCCACAGATCGAGCCGCGCCTGCACCGTGTCGCGCGGCGCGCCGGTCAGCCGCTCGTCGGCGATGATGCGCAGCCTCGGCTGCAGCGCGTCGTCGGCGGCGACCAGCTTGGCCACCGCATCGCCGGTCCAGCGCAGCGTGCCGTCGGAGGCGAGCACGAATTGATCGTCGGGCGCCACCGACAGTTTCTCGGCGCGGGCGTCGATCTCGCCGGCCAGCGCCTTCAGCGCCGCGGCCTGCAGCGCCTTGGCCTCGGAGCCGGCCTCGGCGACGTCGGGTGCGAACATGAAGCCGTCGAGGCGGCCGATCACATGCCCCTCGACCACCACATCGCCGGTCTTTCCAATTTCGGTATTCAGCATCGTGTTTTCCCGCAAGCGGCGCATCAATACACTGGTCCGGCGATCAACGAAACGCTCAGTTAGTCGTTCATGCAGGGCGTCCGACAATTTATCTTCCACCGCGCGCGCGATTTTCTGCCAGTGCTCGGGGTCGGCCAGCCAGTCCGGGCGATTGGCCGCGAAGGTCCAGGTCCGGATCTGGGCGATCCGGGCCGATAGGGTGTCGATATCGCCGTCGACACGATCGGTTTGGGCGACCTGGGCCGCGAACCAGTCGTCGGGGATGCGCCCCTTGCGCATCAGGAAGCCGTACACCGTGGTGACGAGTTCGGCGTGGGCGGCCGGCGCCACCTTGCGATAGTCCGGAATCTGGCAGGCCTCCCACAGCCGCCCGACCGCCGCCGCGCCCTGGGCGAGGTCGCGCACGTCCTCGTCCCGCGAGGCGTGATCGAGCACGCGCAGGTCCTCCGCCGCCGGCGCGCGGGTCAGCGCCTCGTGCCCGGGCGACTGCGCCAGCGACACCTGCAGCGCGCCGAGCGAGGAGACGTCGAGCCGGGAATTGCGCCACTGCAGCACCTTGACGCTGTCGAAGGCGTGGTTTTGCAGGGCGTCGACCAGTTCGTGCTCGAACGGCGCACAGCGCCCGGTGGTGCCGAAGGTGCCGTCCCGCGTGGCGCGGCCGGCGCGGCCGGCGATCTGGGCGAATTCCGACGGCGTCAGCCTGCGAAACTGGTAGCCGTCGTATTTGCGGTCGGAGGCGAAGGCCACGTGATCGACGTCGAGATTGAGCCCCATGCCGATCGCGTCGGTGGCCACCAGATAGTCGACGTCGCCGGACTGGAACAGCTCGACCTGGGCGTTGCGGGTGCGCGGCGACAGCGACCCCAGCACCACCGCGGCGCCGCCGTGCTGGCGCCGGATCAGCTCGGCGATGGCATAGACCTCGTCGGCCGAAAACGCCACGATCGCGGTGCGCCGCGGCTGCCGCGTGATCTTGCGGTCGCCGGCGAAGGCCAGCTGCGACAGCCGCGGCCGCGTCACGATGCTGGCGCCGGGCAACAGTTTTTCGATGATCGGGCGCATGGTGGCCGCGCCCAGCAGCAGGGTTTCGTCGCGGCCGCGGCGGTTGAGGATGCGGTCGGTGAAGACATGGCCGCGTTCGAGATCGGCGGCGATCTGGATCTCGTCGACCGCCAGCGAGGCGACGTCGAGATCGCGCGGCATCGCCTCGACGGTGGAAACCCAGTAGCGCGCCTTCGGCGGCTTGATCTTCTCCTCGCCGGTGATCAGCGCCACCTCGGCGTCGCCGATGCGCGCGACGATCTTGTTGTAGACCTCGCGCGCCAGCAGGCGCAGCGGCAGCCCGATGATCCCCGACGAATGCGCAAGCATGCGCTCGATGGCGAGATGGGTCTTGCCCGTATTGGTGGGGCCAAGCACCGCGGTCACGCCGACGCCGGGCGCGCGCCCGTTCACGCTCTGATGCAGGGGGGACAACATATCGTCGGAAGATCTCAAGAACTTTGGGTCCTCACCCGGCTCATACCCCGCGCGCGACGTCAATAAGCCGCGGCAGAAACCTCGAAAACGGCATCATGTGTCTCACATTGCAACGCTTTGCGACGGCGCGCTTAAGCTCTGGAACGAGTCCGGAACGAACCGCGTCCGAATCGGTGACTCGCGCCGAGCCGAACGGCCCTGCCGCAAGATGTCGCGGCTGCCACCCGCGAGTCGACACTACATCAAGATGAAGGCGCCCGGCGCATCCCGACACTGCCTGATCCTTGTTTAGATTTGGCGACACCGCGTCCTGGCCGCGAGTCAACTGGATTCTTTGGGCGTGATCACGCCGGCGACGAATTGGCTGCTCTGGTGCTATGTCAGGGACCGCGACCTATTTCGGCTGGATCTTGCTGCGTTGGATCTTGCTGCCGGGTCTCACTACTGGGTCTTGGCGGTCGTTCGCACCGATGCGGTGGACACGAACTGCGTGGCCTCGAGCGCGGCCATCCCGACCGGAGTGGGCACCAGAACCTTGAACGGAACCAGCACCCGCGTGCCCGCGATCGGCGCCAGCCAGACTTCCATGTTGCGCTGGGCGGCGAGATATTTGATCGCCGCGCGATCGGGAACATAGCCCGCGATCGGCGTGAAATAGAGCGCGCAAACCACCGTCGGGCCCTGATAGCCCTTCGCCTTCACGCTCTCCAGGCGCTTGAAGGCGAGCTTGAGGTCGTAGCGCATGCGGCCGTCGAAGATGGAGGTCTGGCCCGCGCAGGCGTCGGGGCCGACCGGGTCCGCGGTTCCTCCGACATGGATCAGCGATCCCGTCATCGGATCGATCACGCCCTTGCGATGGGCCTCGGTGACCGGCAGCCGATCCGGATTGGGCTCCGGCTCCGGCTCGATGGTGGCGTCCTTGATGTTGCCGGCAACGAGCTGGATGCGAACGGTCTCCGACGGCTTGGAATTCGATGTGATCGTGGCGAGATAGTTTGACGGCGTGAGCAGGCCGTTGACGACACGGCCTTGCGCGGCCCCGGTGCCGTGGCCGCTGGCGAAGGCTTTCAGGAGGCCGCTGGTGCCGCCGCTGGCCGAGGCCGAATACTGGTCGTCGGCGATCTCGATCACCCACGCGCCCTTGCCGACGGGAATTCCCGCAAGCGACGCCTCGTATTGGGCGTCGAGCCGGCCCTGGGCCCGCGCCGGATCGGTCAACGCGGCGCCGGCCATCATCGCGGCGGCCAGCGACATCACGCCGGTCACGACTTTCCCGATCTGCTGCAACCCGCAACCCGCCACGTCGAAATCCTGTCGTCAAACCCCGCCGCTCGCCCCGGGGCCGCCCGCGGCGCAACACCACGGCCATCACGGGAAAACCCGCCCCGGATGTCAATCGGCTGATCCTTTAGCGGCGATTACGTCGTTAATATGTTGGCTGAAATCGCGCCATTTGGCCGAAAAACCGCCGGTTCCAGCACGATCCAAAAGCCCGGTTCGCCGCAGGCGTTTCGCGAATGTCTGAAACGGGGTACTGGTTCTTGACCTTTCTGGCCCCACCCCCTATACGTCCGCGGTTCCTGAAATGGACACGATTTTTAACCCCCGTGCGGTCGCATGACCGGGCCGGGGATGACAGAGGATTTCGCCATGTCCCGGCGCTGCGAACTGACCGCAAAATCACCCCAGGTGGGTCACAAGGTGAGCCACTCGAACATCAAGACCAAGCGCCGGTTCCTGCCGAACCTGTGCAACGTCACGATGATCTCGGACTCGCTCGGCCGCTCGGTGCGGCTGCGGGTGTCGACCAACGCGTTGAAGTCGGTCGATCATCGCGGCGGCCTCGATGCCTTCCTGATCAAGGCCAAGGCCTCCGAACTGTCGCCGCGCGCGCTCGAGCTGAAGCGCCAGATCGAGAAGAAGCTGGCGGCCGGCTGAGCCGCCGCCTTCGCCGCATCGGCCTGATCGACGACGAGCCGGGTTTCGACCCGGCTTTTTGCTGTCGCTCGTAAGAGCATTTTCCATCAATTGACCCATCCTTCGTCACGGCCGGGCTTGTCCCGGCCATCCACGTCTTCCTTGCGGCGACGCAGTTAAGACGTGGATGCCCGGCAGACCTTAGTCCTAGCGATCCGTCGAAGACGGATCGCGCTGGCCGGGCATGACGGAAGGGTAGGTGAAGGGCGTTCCTAAGGACGCTTTTGATCCCGCTTTGTTCTCATCCCATGGTATGAT
>JBKQQE010000353.1:0-13111 GCA_052326245.1 Xanthobacteraceae bacterium
CCAGATGTTCGATCTCGTGGCCGACGTCGAGCGCTATCCCGAATTCGTGCCGCTGTGCCAATCCCTCAAGGTCAAGTCGCGGACGACGAACGCGGACGGCGTCGAAGTCGTGGTCGCCGACATGACCGTGTCATTCAAGCTGGTGCGGGAACGCTTCACCAGCCGCGTGACGCTGGACCGCCCCAATCGCAGGATCCTCGTCGAATACCTGGACGGGCCGTTCAGCCGGCTCGAAAACCGCTGGACCTTCGAGCCGCAGGGCGACAAGGCCTGCACGGTCGGATTCTTCATCGCTTACGAATTCAAGAGCCGATTGCTGGCAACCCTCATGGGCGCGATGTTCGACGCCGCGTTCCAGCGGTTTGCCGCGGCTTTCGAGCGGCGCGCGGACGCGATCTATGGACGGCAGGGCGCGGGCGCGTAACGCCGTCGCCCGGACCGCGCGCGAGTTCGCCGAGCAGGCGCAGCGCCTCTACCACCGCGAGCTGGCGAACCACCGTGCGGCCGACGGCGCCGAAGCGCTTCTCCCGCGCGACGATCCGGCCGTCCCGGGTGGCGGCGGCAAAGTGCACCAAGCCGACCGGCTTGCCGGGCGTGGCGCCGCCCGGGCCGGCAATCCCGGTGATCGCAACGGCGAGATCGACGTCGGCGGCTTCCAGCGCGCCCACCGCCATCGCCGTCGCGGCCTCCTTGCTCACGGCTCCGAAGGTGTCGAGCGTTGACGCCTTGACCCCGAGCATCGCCCGCTTGGCTTCGTTCGAATAGGTGATGAAACCGCGGTCGACCACGTCGGACGATCCGGGGATGTCGGTAAGCGCGGCAGCAACCAGGCCCCCGGTGCAGGACTCGGCGGTCGCGATCTTCAGCTTGCGCATCCGGCACAGATCAAGCAGCGATCGCGCCAGCGTCCGCGTGTCGCGGCCGCTCATCTCATGTCCTCCGGTTGGCCCACTGCGCCGCTCCATCCCCCGATCTGGTCAGTCCCCCCAGGGCAACCGGATGGTCGCGCTGGCCATCGCCGCGATGCCTTCCTGGCGTCCCGTGAATCCAAGGCGCTCGCTGGTGGTCGCCTTCACCGCCACCCGCGACGCGGGCAGGGCGGTGATCTCGGCGATGCGCGCGCGCATGGCCTCGCGCAGCGGGCCGATCTTGGGCGTTTCGCACACCATCGTGACTTCGAGGTGGGCCACCCGGCCGCCGCGATCGGCCACCTTCTGCATCGCATAGGCGAGGAATTTGTCCGACGCGGCGCCCTTCCATCGTGGGTCGCTCGGCGGAAAGTGCGAGCCGATGTCGCCGTCGGCCAGGGCTCCCAGGATCGCATCGACCAGCGCGTGCAGTCCGACATCGCCGTCGGAATGCGCGAGGAAGCCGCGGTGATAGGGCACCCGAATGCCACACAGCATCAGGTGGTCGCCGTCGCCGAAGGCGTGGACGTCATAACCGGTGCCGGTGCGGATATCCCCGAGCGCGGCACCAAGCCGCGCTTCCTCGCGCGCAAAATCCTCGGGTGTCGTGAGCTTCATGTTTGCAGCATCGCCTTCAAAGGTCGCGACCGTCAATCCCGCCCATTCGGCGATCGCCGCGTCGTCGGTGAAGTCGTCGCGCCCTTCGCGTGCGGCACGGCGGTGCGCCTCGAGAATGGCGTCAAAGCGAAACGACTGGGGCGTCTGCGCCGAGCGCAGCCACGCCCGATCCGGCGTTGCCTCGACGTCGCCCGATGCCGTCACCTGCTTGATCGTGTCGGTGACCGGAACAACCGGTATCGCCGCGCCGCTCTTGCCGGCGGCCATGATTGCACGCGAGATCACGGCCGCGCTGACGAACGGCCGGGCGGCGTCGTGGATCAGCACGATGTCGGGCGGCGTCGATGCCGCCAGGGCTTCTAGTCCCGCGCGCACCGAGGCTTGGCGGGTCGCGCCGCCGCTGACGGCGGGGCGATAGGACAGGCCTCGCAGGGCCTGATCGAACATTTCGGCGTCATCGGGGTTGCGCACCGGCTGGACCGCGACGATCTCGCGGTGGCGACAGAACGGCGCCATGGCACGCGCGATCACGGTTTCGCCGGCCAGCATTCGGTACTGCTTCGGACCGCCGGCGCCGGCGCGCAGACCCCGGCCCGCGGCAACGACAATGGCTGCTGCTTTTTGTGGATTCGGCATTGATTACCCGTCAGTGGCGCAGAATGGCGATCGGTGGACCGACAAACTGTCATGAATTGGTGCTGCCAATAGCACGGTCCACGTGAGAAACGTCATGATTCCCACAGGGTTCGACCAGGTTCCCGGTCGATTTATTGCAATGCACTTGCATGAAAGCAGGAATTGTCTAAACTGTAGGCATGTGGCAAGTTTGCCCAAATTCTATGCTTATCGCCCGTCGAGGGCCGCTCAAAGGATGGTAGGGTGCCATTGACCGAACCGTCAGGTTCCCCCGTTGATTTCGAAAGGCCGCCCATGATGGTCGGCCCCATCGCGCTTGGCAACCGCGGGCTGCTTGCGCCGATGTCAGGAATTACTGACACGCCATTCCGGCGGCTGGCTGCCGAGTTCGGGGCGGGCCTGGTGGTGGCGGAAATGACCGCCAGCGAGGATCTGGTGCAGGGGCTGTCGCGGTCGCAGCTGCGTTGCGAAGCGACCGGGATCGGTCCCCACGCGGTGCAGCTCGCTGGCTGCGAGGCGCGCTGGATGGCCGAGGGGGCGCGCATCGCCGAAGCCGCCGGCGCGGACATCATCGATATCAACATGGGATGTCCGGCGCGCCACGTCACGGGCGGACAGTCGGGCTCGGCGCTGATGCGCGATCTTGATCACGCCCTCTCGCTGATCGAGGCCACCGTGGCGGCCGTCGACGTTCCGGTCACGCTGAAGATGCGTCTCGGCTGGGATGACCGCTCGCGCAACGCCGCCGCGCTCGCAGCGCGGGCGGAGGACGCGGGCATCTGCTTGATCACGGTCCACGGCCGCACGCGCAGCCAATTCTACAAGGGCAGCGCCGACTGGCGCGCGGTCCGCGCGGTCCGCGAGGCGACGCGGTTGCCGCTGGTGGTCAACGGCGACATCACCACGTTCGAGCAGGCCGTCGCGGCGCTGCAGGAGTCCGGCGCGGACGCCGTCATGATCGGGCGCGGCGCGCAGGGTCAGCCGTGGCTGCCCGGCCAGATCGGTCGGCGGCTGCAGGGCGGCAACGCGGAGCCGGCCCCGTCCTTGGAGCTGCAGCTCGGCGTCATCGCCCGTCTCTACGACGAGGTGCTGGCGCATTATGGCGTTCGCATCGGCCTGCGCCACGCCCGCAAGCATCTTGGCTGGGCGCTCGACGTGGCGGCCCTGACGGCACGAGCCCAGTCGGAGACGCTGCGGCGCTGGCGCGGGAAGATCCTCACTGCAGAACAGCCGGACCAAGTGCGTTCGTCGCTGCCTGCGGCGTTTGACGATTTTGCCTGGGGAGCCGCCGCATGAGCAGGCCCGCTGACGCCATATCGCGTTCCCTGGGCGATTGCGAGGCGGTCCTCAACGCCTTGCCCAACCCGGTGATGCAGGTTGGTCCCGATGGCAAGATCGTCGATGCCAACATCGCCGCGGAGGCCTTTTTCGAAATCTCGATCCAGCTGTTGCGGCGGCAGTCCCTGAAGGAGCTCGTCCCGTTCGGCAGCCCGCTGCTGGCGCTGGTCGACCAGGTCCGCCAGAGCAACTCGCCGGTGAACGAATACAAGGTCGATCTCGGCACGCCGCGGATCGGCGCCGACCGTCAGGTCGACCTTCACGTTGCGCCGGTCAACGAGCGTCCGGGCCATATCGTCGTAATGCTGCAAGAGCGTTCAATCGCCGACAAGATGGACCGTCAATTGACCCACCGCAGCGCTGCGCGGTCGGTGACGGCGCTCGCGGCGATGCTGGCCCACGAGATCAAGAATCCGCTGTCGGGAATTCGCGGCGCCGCCCAGCTTCTCGAACAGGGCGCCTCGGCCGAGGACCGCACGCTGACCCGGCTGATCTGCAACGAGGCCGACCGGATCGTCACCCTGGTCGACCGGATGGAAGTGTTCGGCGACGAACGCCCGGTGTCGCGCGGACCGGTCAACATCCATTCGGTGCTCGACTACGTCAAACGACTGGCCCAGTCGGGCTTCGCCCGCGACATCAAATTCGTCGAGGATTACGACCCGTCGCTGCCTCCCGTGCTGGCGAACCAGGACCAGTTGATCCAGGTCTTTCTCAATCTCGTCAAGAATGCCGCGGAAGCGGTCGCGGACATGGGCACCGACGGCGAGATCCAGCTGACCACGGCGTTTCGGCCCGGCGTGCGGCTTTCGGTCCCCGGCAAGAAGTCGCGCGTATCGCTGCCGCTGGAATTCTGCGTGAAGGACAACGGGCCGGGCGTGCCCGAAGACCTCATGCCCAATCTGTTCGATCCGTTCGTGACCACGAAGCCGACCGGAAGCGGCCTCGGCCTCGCCCTCGTGGCCAAGATCGTCGGCGATCACGGCGGCATCATCGAATGCGAGTCGATACCGCGCAAAACGACCTTCCGCGTTTTGCTGCCGATCTACAACGAAACCAAATCTCTTTCCCCACCTGGCAACGGTGGCGACGCACCGGGAACGTCGACGCCGCCGCCTCATCGGACAAGCTGACATCCCATGCCCTCAGGTAGCATACTGGTCGCCGACGATGACACCGCCATCCGCACGGTGCTCAATCAGGCGCTTTCCCGCGCCGGATACGAAGTGCGGCTCACCGGAAACGCCGCGACGCTGTGGCGCTGGGTCAGCCAGGGGGAGGGCGACCTCGTCATCACCGACGTGGTGATGCCGGACGAAAACGCGTTCGACCTGCTGCCGCGGATCAAGAAGCTGCGGCCCAACCTGCCGGTCATCGTCATGAGCGCGCAGAACACTTTCATGACGGCGATCCGCGCTTCCGAGCGCGGCGCCTATGAATACCTGCCGAAGCCCTTCGACCTCAAGGAACTGATCGCGATCGTCGGGCGGGCGCTGGCCGAGCCCAAGGAGCGGGCGGCGCAGCATCCCGACGAGGGTGAATTCGACTCCATTCCGCTGGTCGGACGCTCGCCGGCGATGCAGGAAATCTATCGGGTTCTGGCACGTCTGATGCAGACCGATCTCACCGTGATGATCTCGGGAGAATCCGGCACCGGCAAGGAACTGGTGGCGCGCGCGCTGCACGACTACGGCAAGCGGCGCAACGGACCGTTCGTCGCCGTCAACATGGCCGCGATCCCGCGCGACCTGATCGAGTCCGAACTGTTCGGCCACGAACGCGGTGCGTTCACCGGCGCCAACACCCGCGCCACCGGGCGCTTCGAACAGGCCGAGGGCGGCACGCTGTTCCTGGACGAGATCGGCGACATGCCGATGGAGGCGCAGACACGGTTGCTGCGCGTGCTGCAGCAGGGCGAATACACTACGGTCGGCGGACGCACGCCGATCAAGACCGACGTCCGGATTGTCGCGGCCAGCAACAAGGACCTGCGTATCCTGATTCAGCAGGGGTTGTTCCGGGAGGACCTGTTCTTCCGCCTCAATGTGGTTCCGCTGCGGCTGCCGCCGCTGCGGGAGCGCATCGAGGATCTGCCCGACCTGGTGCGCCATTTCTTTGCGCTGGCGGAGCGGGACGGGCTGCCGGCCAAGAAGCTCGACGCCCAGGCGCTCGAGCGCATGAAGCAGCATCGCTGGCCGGGCAACGTGCGCGAGCTGGAAAACCTGGCGCGGCGGCTGGCGGCGCTCTACCCGCAGGACGTCATTACCGGATCGGTGATCGAAGGCGAGCTGGCCCCGCCGTCGATCGCCTCCGCTGCCGGAACGCCGCAGGGAATCGAGAACCTCGGCGCCGCGGTGGAGACCTATCTCTCCAGCCATTTTGCCGGCTTCCCGAACGGCATGCCGCCGCCGGGCCTCTACCATCGCATTCTGCGGGAGATCGAGGTGCCGCTGCTGACCGCCGCCCTGGCGGTTACCCGTGGAAACCAGATACGCGCCGCCGATCTTCTTGGCCTCAACCGCAACACATTGCGGAAGAAGATCAGGGACCTCGATATCCAGGTTTACCGCAGCGGCAGCTGATCAGCGCCTGCCGCACTGAACTGATGCCAATCCGCGGGCGATCGCGCCGCGGAAATGTCGCAATTCGGCAACATTGTTGTATACTTGCATCAGTAGATGCAGCGTCTCAGCACTTTCGCCGAGCGTGGCCGCCATGTTCCCGGCAACACATGCCCCAATGACCAGCGAAGCAGTAACAATCGACGCGTCGTTGGCTGAGCCGCAACGACGGCCCTTGCGGCGGTTCCTGGTGCCTTTCGCGGTCGGGATCGCGCTGCTTTCTGCTGCCCTGACGTTCCTGGTCCTGACCGAGATGACCCCGGTCCGCCCGACCGACGCGGTGGTCAATACCTTCCTGGCGATCGACGCCGGCACGATCCTGATGCTGCTGGCGATCATTGTCTCCGAGATCACCAAGCTGGTGCAGGCCCGCCGCCGCGGCCGCGCCGCCGCGCGGCTTCACGTCCAGGTCGTGTTGCTGTTCCTGTTCATTTCCGCGCTGCCCGCGGTGCTGGTCTCGATCGTCGCCTACGTCACCATCGATCGCGGACTGGACCGGCTGTTTTCCGTGCGGATCCGGACGGTGATCGAGAACTCCCTGATCGTGGCCAATTCTTACCTGCACGAGCACGGCCAGCTGATCCGCGGCGACATCATCGGCATGGCCAACGACATCGCGCATGCCCGACCGCTGTACGATCTGGACCGGGCGTCGTTTCGGCAAATGCTGACGTCGGACGCCGCCGCCCGCAACCTTCCCGGGGCGATGCTGATCGACAAGGACCGCCACATCCTCGAAACGGCGCAGACCGGGATCGTGCACGAATTCACCACGCCGGCGCCCGAATTCCTGCAGAACGTCGGCGAAGACGAACCGCAGATCGCCGTCTTCATCGAAGCCAACTATGTCGCGGCCGTGATCCGCCTGCGGGCGTTCACCGACACGTTTCTCTACGTCGCGCGCCTGCTCGACCCGCGGGTGGTGGCGCAGCTGCGCGAAACCGAAGAGAGCGTCGCCGCCTATTCAGCCCTGGAAGCACGCCGGCTCGGCGTCCAGTTCGCGTTTGCGCTGATGTTCGCCGTGATCGCGCTGACGGTGCTGTTGTCCGCCATCGTCATCGGCCTGAACTTCGCGAACTGGCTCGTTGCGCCGATTCGCCGCCTGATCGGCGCCGCCAATCTGGTGTCGACCGGCAATCTGCACGTCCAGGTTCCGATCGTCAGGTCGGAGGGCGACCTCGCCAACCTCGGCGAGACTTTCAACAAGATGACGCAGGAACTGCGGACCCAGCGCGACGAACTGGTGAGCGCAAGCGATGTGATCGACAGCCGCCGCCGTTTCATCGAAGCGGTGTTGTCGTCGGCGAGCGCCGGCATCATCGGCGTCGACGCGTCCGACACCGTCGGCATTCTCAACCGATCGGCCGAAAAGCTGATCGGCCATTCGGAGTCCGAAACACTGGGACATCCGCTGTCGCAGATCATCCCCGAACTCGATGAAATGATGGCCAGCGCGCGCGACGGCTCGCAACGGCTGACCCAGGGCCAGATCACCATCAGCCGCAACGACCGCGAACGCAACCTCTCGGTCCGTATCACCGCGGAACAGAATACCCCGTCGCGCGACAGCTACATCATCACGCTGGACGACATCACCGAGCTGGTGACCGCGCAGCGGACATCGGCCTGGGGCGACGTCGCGCGCCGCATCGCGCACGAGATCAAGAATCCGCTGACGCCGATTCAGCTGTCGGCCGAGCGGATCAAGAGAAAATTCGGCAAGGTGATCCTCGAGGACAAGGCGATCTTCGAGCAATGCACCGACACCATCGTCAGGCAGGTCGACGACATTCGCCGGATGGTCGACGAATTCTCGCGCTTCGCGCGGATGCCGAAGCCGGTCATCGAGGCCGAAGACGTCGCCGACACCGTCCGCCAGGTGGTGTTCCTGATGCGGGTCGGCCATCCCGATATCGACATCGAGGTCCAGATCAGCGAGGACCCGATGCACGCCCGCTTTGACCGTCGCCTGATATCGCAAGGCTTGCAGAACATCATCAAGAACGCCACCGAAGCAATCGGCGCCGTGCCCGCCGAGGTGCTCGGGCGCGGCAAGATCGACGTCATCGTCGGCCGCGAGCAAGACGACGTCGTGATCGACGTGATCGACAACGGCGTCGGGCTGCCGAAGGAAAGCCGCTCCCGGCTGCTCGAGCCCTATGTGACGACGCGCGAGAAGGGCACCGGCCTTGGTCTCGCCATCGTCGGCCGTGTGCTGGAAGACCATGGCGGCCGCATCGAGCTCAATGATGCCTCCAACATCCGCCCGGGCGCGCGGGGAGCCTGGATGCGGTTGCGCTTTTCCGCTTCGGGCCATCCCGAAGGCGCCGAGTCCCACGAACCAAAGGCCGATCCGGCCCCTCAACAGGCAGACATCGCTCATGGCCACTGAGATCCTGATTGTCGACGACGAAGCCGACATCCGCGACCTGGTCGCGGGAATCCTTGAAGACGAGGGTTTCGAGACGCGCACCGCGCGCGATAGCGACCAGGCGCTCTCGGAGATCTCCACGCGCCGACCGAGCCTGGTGTTTCTCGACATCTGGCTGCAAGGCAGCAAGCTGGACGGCCTGCAATTGCTCGAACAGATCAAGCGCGACCATCCGGAGCTGCCGGTCGTGATGATATCGGGTCACGGCAATATCGAGACCGCCGTCGCGGCGATCAAACGGGGGGCCTATGATTTCATCGAGAAGCCGTTCAAGGCCGATCGGCTGATCCTGGTCGCGACGCGCGCGCTGGAAACATCGCGCCTCAAGCGCGAGGTCAAGGAGCTGAAGCAGCTCGCGCCGGTGTCCAGTTCTCTGGTCGGGCATTCGCCGTGCATGAATCAACTGCGCCAGACCATCGAGCGGGCCGCCAAGGCCAACAGCCGCATCATGATCGTCGGCCCCGCCGGTGGCGGCAAGGAACTCGCGGCACGAACCCTTCACGCATTGTCGGCGCGAGCCCAGGGACCGTTCGTGGTGATCAATGCGGCCGCCATCACGCCGGAGCGGATGGAAGTCGAATTGTTCGGCGTCGAAAACGCCGACGGCGAGGGCCGCAAGACCGGCGCGCTCGAGGAAGCCCACGGCGGGACGCTGTTCCTTGACGAGATCGCCGACATGCCGCGCGAGACCCAGAACAAGATCCTGCGCGTGCTGGTCGACCAGACCTTCCAGCGCGTCGGCGGCACGACGCGGGTCAGCGTCGACGTCCGGATCATTTCCTCGACGGCGCGCAATCTGGAGGCGGAGATCGCGGAAGGGCGCTTCCGCGAGGATCTTTTTCATCGCCTGTCGGTCGTTCCGATCCGGGTTCCGCCGCTCTCGGAACGCCGCGAGGACATTCCCGAGCTGATCACCCATTTCATGGAGCAGATTTCGGCCGCCACCGGTCTGCCGAAGCGGCAGATCGGCGACGACGCGATGGCGGTGCTGCAGTCCCACGTCTGGCCCGGCAACGTTCGCCAGCTCCGCAACAACGTGGAGCGCGTGATGATCCTGGCAGGGGGCGATCCCGAGGCCGTGATCACCGCCAGCATGCTGCCGCAGGACGTCGGGTCCATGGTCCCGGCAATGCCGAACAGCAACAACGGCGAGCACATCATGGGGCTGCCGCTCCGCGAGGCCCGCGAGGTGTTCGAGCGCGATTATCTGATCGCGCAGATCAGCCGTTTCTCAGGCAACATCTCCCGCACCGCCGAGTTTGTGGGCATGGAGCGCTCCGCGCTGCACCGCAAACTCAAGGCGCTCGGCGTCGGCTGACGGCTGCGCCAATGTCACGGATCGCATACGTCAACGGCCAATACCGGCGGCTTCGCGACGCCAGCGTCAACATCGAGGATCGCGGCTACCAGTTTGCCGACGGGGTTTACGAGGTATGCGAGGTGCGGGGCGGCCGCATCGTCGACGTGCCGCGCCACCTGGCGCGTCTGCAGCGATCGCTGCGCGAGTTGCGCATCGCCATGCCGGTGTCGGTGGCCGCGCTGACCGTGATCCTGCACGAAGTGGTGGTGCGCAACCGCGTCCACTACGGCCTCGTTTATCTGCAAATTACCCGCGGCGTGGCGCGCCGTGATCACGTATTTCCGGCCGCGAGCGTCAAGCCGAGCCTGGTTGTCACCGCACGCAGCCTCAATTTCGAGAAAAACCAGGCCTCCGCGTCCCGCGGCATCGCCGTTGCGACCGTGCCGGAAAACCGCTGGCCGCGCGTCGATATCAAGACCGTGGCGCTGCTTCCCAACGTGCTGGCGCGGCAGGCGGCGCGCGAGCAGGGCGCCTACGAGGCCTGGTATGTGGGCCCCGACGGCTTCGTTACCGAGGGCTCGGCCAGCAATGCGTGGATCGTGACCCATTCCGGGGCCGTGGTGACCCGCTCGGCCGAGCGCGGTATTCTCGCCGGGGTGACCAGGGCGGTTCTGATCGATCTTCTCGCCGATCTGCAGCTCAGGCTCGAGGAGCGCCCGTTCACCCCCGAGGAGGCCTATGGCGCGGCGGAGGCCTTCGTCACCGCCGCGACCCAACTGGTGATGCCGGTCGTGAAAATCGACGGCAAGCCGATCGGCAGCGGCTCCCCGGGGCCCGTGGCGCGCAGGCTGCGCGAGGAATTTCACCGGTTCTCCGAGTTTTCCTGAGAATTTGTCGCGTCCGGACGACCCGCCGCCGATGCGGACTTGCCTTGACGGAGCGCGTGTTCTCTAATTGACCGCCGGTTCTGGAGGGGGTCTTTGGAAGCCGGCAAGCCGGCCGTACGCTCCGGGGGGAGGGTTTCGGCCGGACAAAAAAACCAAACAAAGGCTGCGAGATAACAAAATGGCGGCAGACCGCGCACAAAACCTGCAAGATACCTTTCTCAATCACGTCCGCAAGACCAAGACGCCGCTCACCATCTTCCTGGTCAACGGCGTGAAGTTGCAGGGCATCGTCACCTGGTTCGACAATTTCTGTCTGCTGCTGCGGCGCGACGGGCATTCGCAGCTCGTCTACAAGCACGCGATCTCGACCATCATGCCGGGTGCCCCGATCCAGTTGTTCGAAGGCGGCGAGGACTCACCAGCTTGAGACCGACCTGATTGGACCCGCGCCGCAAAGACGGGACCGCCGACCGTCCGACGTCGGCGGCGGGCGATTCGACGGGAAGGGTGCTCGTCATTGGCCCCTACCTGCGAACCCGTCGCACCGATCCCGACGCCGGAACTCCGACCACACGCGACCTGGAAGCCCGCCTTGAAGAGGCGGCCGGGCTCGCGCGCGCCATCGACCTCATCGTGGCGGATGCGGTGCTGGCCCCGATCGCGCAAATTCGCCCGGCGACCTATCTCGGCAAGGGCAAGGTGGAGGAGATCGTCGGTCTCGTGCACAGCCATCACGCCGAACTGGTGGTGATGGACTGCGCGCTGTCGCCGATACAGCAGCGCAATCTCGAGAAGGAGTGGAATACCAAGGTCCTCGACCGCACGGGGCTGATCCTCGAAATCTTCGGCCGGCGCGCCAAGACCAAGGAAGGCACCCTGCAGGTGGAGCTTGCCCATCTGAACTACCAGCGCAGCAGACTGGTGCGGTCGTGGACCCATCTCGAACGCCAGCGCGGCGGTTTCGGATTCATGGGAGGACCGGGCGAGACCCAGATCGAGGCGGACCGGCGCATGATCGGCGAGCGCATCACCCGGCTGGAGAACGAGCTCAAGAAGGTTCAGGCGACGCGCCGGCTTCACCGCGCCGGCCGGCAACGCGTTCCCTATCGCGTGGTTGCGTTGGTCGGCTACACCAATGCGGGCAAATCAACCCTGTTCAACCGTCTGACCCGCGCCGAGGTGCAGGCGGCCGACATGCTGTTTGCCACCCTGGATCCGACCTTGCGCGCGCTGACCCTGCCGCATGGCGGCAAGGCGATGCTGTCCGACACTGTCGGCTTCATCTCCGACTTGCCGACCATGCTGGTCGCCGCGTTCCGTGCCACTCTGGAAGAGGTGATGGAGGCCGACGTCATCCTTCACGTTCGCGATATTTCCCACCAGGACGCAGAGGCGCAGCAGCATGACGTCGACGCGGTGCTGCGCCAGCTCGGGATCGACCCGCAGGCCGGCGACCGCATTCTCGAGGTCTGGAACAAAATCGACCGCTTCAGCCCCGACGAGCGCGCCAATCTTGCCAGGATCGCGGCACGGCGCCCGTCCGAGCGGCCGTGTTACCTGGTGTCGGCCGCGACCGGAGAAGGGATCGATGCGCTGCTGCAGGCGATCGAGGATCGGCTCGCGGCCATGCGGATTGAACTCGATCTGGTGATCGACGCCTCCGACGGCGCCGGCGTGAGCTGGCTGCACCGGAACAGCGAAGTGCTCGACAAACACCTGACCGACGGCAAATTCCACATGACGGTACGGGTCGACGAGACGCGTCGCGACACCGTGATGCGGCGGTTCGGTGCGATGCTCCATCAGGCGCCGGGAGGCACCTGAGGCGTGGCGTTCGCCCCGCGAATACCGCCTATTCGGCCGCTGTCCCGCCGGTGACCCTTGACCGGCCTGACGGGACGGCTATCTGATGCCCACCAAAGACAAACCCCTGCCCAAGGAGAGCGCTGTGACCTATTCCGACGTCTTGCTGCATGTTGACGGAAAATGGCGGGGGGGTGCTTCGGGCAGGACCATTGCCGTGCTCGATCCCGCGACGGAAGAGACCATCGGCACGGTCGCCCATGCCGACACCTCCGATCTCGACGAGGCGCTGGCGGCGGCCGACCGCGGCTTCAAGCAGTGGCGCGCCGTGTCGTCGCACGACCGCGCCAAGGTCATGCACAAGGCCGCGGCGCTGCTGCGCGAGCGCGCCGACACGATCGCGGTCCTGATGGTCCGGGAGCAGGGCAAGACCCTGGTCGAGGCGAAGGGCGAAACGCTGGCCGCGGCCGAAGTCATCGAATGGTTTGCCGAGGAGGGGCGTCGGACCTACGGACGCGTCATCCCGGCCCGCGCGCCCGGGGTCTATCAGCTGGCGCTGAGGGAGCCGG
>JBKQQE010000354.1:0-3234 GCA_052326245.1 Xanthobacteraceae bacterium
GCCGCAGACCGCGCCGAAGAACATCTGCTGCGTCGGCGACGACGACCAGTCGATCTACGGCTGGCGCGGCGCAGAGGTCGACAACATCCTGCGCTTCGAGCACGATTTCCCGGGCGCCAAGGTGATCCGACTAGAGCGCAACTACCGCTCCACCGGCCACATCCTCGCCGCCGCCTCCCACCTGATCGCGCACAACGAGGGGCGGCTCGGCAAGACGCTGCGCACCGAGGACGAGGACGGCGAAAAAGTCACCGTCACCGGATCCTGGGATTCCGAGGAGGAAGCCCGCGGCATCGGCGAGGAGATCGAGAACCTGCAGCGCCAGGGGCACAAGCTCAACGAGATCGCCATCCTGGTACGCGCCTCGTTCCAGATGCGCGAGTTCGAGGACCGGTTCGTGACGCTGGGGCTGCCCTACCGGGTGATCGGCGGGCCGCGGTTCTACGAACGCGCCGAGATCCGCGACGCGCTCGCCTACCTGCGGGTGATCAACTCGCCCGCCGACGACCTCGCCTTCGAGCGCATCGTCAACGTACCCAAGCGCGGGCTGGGTGACGCCACGGTGCAGCTGCTGCACGATCTGGCGCGCAAGCGACGCATGCCGCTCTCCGAGGCCGCCCGCGCCGTGATCGCCACCGACGAACTGAAGCCGAAGCCGCGCGGCACATTGCGCGACCTGATCACGAGCTTCGATCGCTGGCGGGCGCAAAGCGAGGTGGTGCCGCACACCGAACTCGCCGAAATCGTGCTGGACGAGAGCGGCTACACCGAGATGTGGCAGAAGGACCGCTCCGCGGATGCCGCGGGGCGGCTGGAGAACCTGAAGGAACTGGTCCGCTCGATGGAGGAGTTCGAGAACCTGCAGGGCTTCCTCGAGCACATCTCGCTGGTGATGGATCGCGACGGCGGCCCGGAGGAGGACGCGGTGTCGGTGATGACGCTGCATTCCGCCAAGGGCCTCGACTTCGACACCGTGTTTCTGCCGGGCTGGGAGGAAGGCCTGTTTCCGCACCAGCGGGCGCTCGACGACCAGGGCCGCGCCGGGCTCGAGGAAGAACGCCGGCTCGCCCATGTCGGGCTCACCCGCGCCCGCCGCCGCGCCAAGCTCTATTTCGCCACCAACCGCCGCATTCACGGCTCGTGGTCGACCACGATCCCGTCGCGTTTTCTCGACGAATTGCCGGCGCAGCACGTCGACATCACCGAAAGCAAGGGCGGCAGCGGCTGGGGCGGCGCCGGCGGTTACGGCGCCTCCCGCTTCGACGCCATGGAGGCCTTCGGCTCGACCTACGGCACGCCGGGCTGGCAGCGCGCGCAGGCGCAGCGCAGCCGCGGCGGCGGTTTCCGCGAGGACGGCGCGCCGCGCGGCGCCGCCGGCGAAGCCGGCTCGTTCGGGACCTGGCGCAACCGGCGCGCCACCACCATCGAAGGCGAGCTGATCGCCAAATCGACCGGCGCGGCATCGGACTTCACCGCCGGCGATCGGGTGTTTCACCAGAAATTCGGCTATGGCGAGATCAAGCAGGTCGACGGCAACAAATTGACCATCGCCTTCGACAAGGCCGGCGAAAAGCGCGTGGTCGACAGTTTCGTGCAGCGGGCGTGAGCCGACGGCGCTCACGCTCCGATGATCGAACCGCGCGGCGCCCCCGGACGTCTCACGACGGTCGGCCGGCCGCGATCAAACTCAATGATTGTATCGGTGATGATGATGATGGCGATGCGGGTGAATTCCCAGCACGCCATTGACGCCGCCGACGACACCGCCGACGCCGAGGCCGACCGCGCCTCCCACGACCTCGCCAACCGGCCCGGCGACGCGATCGCCGGTGCGGGCGCCGTGATGGGCGCCCTGTTCGGCGCCCTGGACAACGCCCTGGGCACGGGCGAGATGCGGGATCGCCAGCAATGCCAGCGCGGTCGCCGCCACCATGAGGGTAAGACGCCATGGTTGCGGCGTGGCGACAGCGGTCATTCCGGCGTGCTTCATCGGTGGCTCCGTGGGGGTATTGAACGTGGCAGGCAATCATGAACGCGCCGGGCCGCCACGGGTTCCGCGCCCGCAGACGTGAATGCTGGCGTGCGGCCGGCGGCAAGATGACAATGCCGTGACCCGGGCGGGGCCGGAGCATGCTTGCCTTGCGTTTACCCCTAGCCTGTCGGGCCCTGCGAGCAGAGGCGGGCCGCTGGAACCGGTGCGGCGTTCCGTGCTTATATCCAGCGGGCGGTGGAGCAGGCAGCGCGGCGCGGGACGGTCCCGGCCGCAAGGAGTATCGACGGATGAGCAAGCATCACGGATCGCCGCGCGGTCCCTCGTCTCAACATCCCGCGTCGCAAAGTCACGTGTCTCCCGGTCCCCGCCTCTCGCTTTTCTCTCGTGTCATCCTCGCCCCGCTCGCGTCGCTGCCGACACAGTCGCTGCGACGGCTGATCTCGGCCGGCCTTGTCGCCGCGGCGGCCATCCTCGCGACCGGCGCCGCGCAGGCCGCGGTCGAGATCACCATCGACAAGAGCACGCAGCAGATGACGGTGGCCGTCGACGGCGTCCAGCGCTACAGCTGGCCGGTCTCCAGCGGCGTGCCGTCGCGCGAGACCCCCAGCGGCACCTTCCGCGCCTTCCGCATGGAGGCGGACCACTACTCCAAGGAGTGGGACGATGCGCCGATGCCGCATTCGATCTTCTTCACCAAGGTCGGGCACGCGATCCACGGCACCGACGCCGTGCAGCGGCTCGGTTCGCCGGCGTCCCACGGCTGCGTGCGGTTGTCGCGCGAACACGCGGCGCAACTCTATGCCCTGGTCGAAGAGCAAGGCGTGCTCAACACCACCGTCACCCTGACCGGCTCGTCCCAGATTGCGCTTTCGCGCGGCACCGGCCGCAACACGCAAGTGGCGCGCGGCGACGGCGCCGGCGATCCGACCCAGCTCGGGCCCGGCGGCGACGTGACGCCGCCCGGCTACGCCGCCGCAGCGCCCGCGGACCAGCCGAACGTGATGTATGTCGACCGCTACGGTCGACCTCTGGATGTGTTCGTCACCCGCGACGGGCGGCGGGTCTATCGGGTCCGCCGGCAACAGCAATATGACCAGGCCGACGCCTATTACGCCCGGCCCTACCAGCAGCGCGGGTTGTTCGACCTGTTCCAGTAGCAGGATGCGTCTGCTTTTTTTCGTCGCCCGGTCAACCGGGCGACGAAGTTGGGACCGGCGCCAATCGGGCGAACCCACGTCACC
>JBKQQE010000355.1:0-6603 GCA_052326245.1 Xanthobacteraceae bacterium
CCGCCGCTCGGCGTCGGCGAGTCCGCCTCGGTGCCGAGCGCCGCCGCCATCGCCAACGCCATCTTCGATGCCACCGGCGTGCGCTTCCGCGAGCCACCGTTCACGCCGGAACGGATTCTCGCGGGGCTGCACGGCGAAGGTCGGACGCCCGACACCACGCCGCTCGCGCAAACGCCGCCGCGGCCCCGCCTCGCCGCACCGTCCGGTCAGCCGGATCCGTTCGCCAGACGCCGCAGCGTGCTCGGCGGCATTGCCGCACTGTGTGCCGCCGTGGCCGGCATCGCGGCGGCGGTGCTGCCAGGACGGTCGATCGCGCCGATCGCGCGGCCCGATGCGTCGGTCTATGCGGCCGCGACCATTGCCCGCGGCCGGGAACTCGCCGCGCTCGGCGCCTGCGCCGTCTGCCACACCACGCCGGGCGGCGCCGTCAACGCCGGCGGCCGCGCGCTGGAGACACCGTTCGGCACCATCTACAGCACCAACATCACGCCGGACCCGCAATCCGGCATCGGCGCGTGGTCCTACCCGGCGTTCGAGCGCGCGATGCGCGAGGGGCTCCATCGCGACGGCAGGCATCTCTATCCCGCCTTTCCCTACACCCACTATGCGCTGACGTCGGATGCGGACCTGCAGGCGCTCTACGCCTATCTGATGGCGCAGCCGGCGACGCCGTCGCGGCCGATCGACAACGAGCTTGCCTTTCCGTTCAACATCCGCCCGCTGCTGGCGGGGTGGAACGCGCTGTTTCATTCCGCCGCGCCGTTTGCCCCGAGCCCCGCGAGTTCGGAGCAGTGGAATCGCGGCGCGTATCTGGTGGTGGGGCTGGGCCACTGCGGCGCGTGCCATTCGCCGCGCAACCAGCTCGGCGCCGAGCGGGCGGGCGCGAGGCTCGCGGGCGGATTTGCCGAGGGCTGGGAAGCCCCGCCGCTGACGTCGCTGTCGCAGGCGCCGATTCCCTGGACCGAGGACGAATTATTCGCCTATCTGCGGCACGGCACCTCGCGATTCCACGGCGCCGCGGCCGGCCCGATGGCGCCCGTCGTCAAGGAGCTGGCGGCCGCATCCGATGCGGATATCCGGGCGATGGCGGTCTATCTGGCAAGTCTGACCGGCGCCACCGCCGACAGCCACGCCGCGCGTGCTGAACAGCTCAACGCGGCCGCGTATGCCGGCGCATTGTCGGGCGGCTCAACCGGGGCGCGGATCTATCAGGGCGCCTGCGCGGTCTGCCACCAGCCCGATGGGCCGCATGCATTGCGCGCAACGCAGTCGCTGGCGCTGAACAGCAACCTTCATGGCACTGTCCCCAACAACCTCATCCAGGTGATTCTGCAGGGAATCGGGGATCCGTCCGCGAGTGAAGCCGGCACCATGCCGGCGTTCGCGACGAGCCTCAATGACCAGCAGATCGCCGATCTGGTCGGCTTTCTGCGGCGACAATTCGCTCCCGACAAGCCGGCCTGGCCGGATCTCGCCGCTGCCGTCGCGCGGCTGCGCCGCACGCCGTGACCCGATCGAAGCCTCCGCGATCCCGATCGGCCTGGCGCAGGCTCACTTGGCGCCGCCGCCGAACATGCTCTTGAATGCTTCCTGAAACTGCTCGGGCGCGAACGACATCCAGTTCTTGAGAATGGCCTCGGGCGACAGCTTGCCGATGTTGTCCATCATCTGAGCTTCGAGCTGCTTCATGACATTTTCCTGCATCGGCTGCACGTTCGGCAGGCCCATGAATTCGCGCGCTTCCATCGGCGTGCAATCGATGTTGACGGTAACTTTCATGACAGTTCTTTCCGTGGCCGCAAAATCGCCACGAACCAGCTAATCCGATTGACGCCGCAAATACAAGTAAACGCGCGGGATCCCCGCCCGCGCGGCGCGAATTCACGCCGCGGAAGTTGCAAAAGCCGCGAAAATCCGGTTGTTGTCGCCCTCGAACGGATATCGTAACGGCGGCCCGGCCGCTCGCCAGGAGACCTTCATGAATATCGATGCGATTGCCGTCGGCAATCATCCGCCCGAAGACGTCAACGTGATCGTCGAGGTGCCGATCGGCGGCGAGCCGATCAAATACGAGCTCGACAAGGCTGCGGGAACACTGGTTGTCGATCGCTTCCTGCACACGCCGATGCGCTACCCGGGCAATTACGGCTTCGTGCCGCACACGCTGTCCGACGACGGCGACCCGATCGACGTGCTGATCGCCAACACCCGGCCGATCGTGCCGGGCGCGGTGATCAACGTCCGGCCGATCGGCGTGCTCAAGATGGAGGACGACGGCGGCGGCGACGAGAAGATCATCGCCGTGCCGGTGCCGCGGCTCACCAAGCGATACGAGAACGTGCACAACTTTACCGACCTGCCGACCATCACGCGGGAGCAGATCCAGCACTTCTTCGAGCACTACAAGGATCTGGAGCCGGGCAAGTGGGTCAAGCTGATCGGCTGGGGCGATGCGGCCGAAGCCCGCCGCCTGATCATCGAGGCGATCGCGCGCGCGAAGGCGAAGGGGTGAGGCAACTCACGGCGTCACCCGCGGGTCAGGCCCGCCGGTGACGCCGTATGTGTCGCGACACTGTCTGCTCAGCGTCTGCTCAGCGCCGCGCGTCGAGGCTGATACTGCCGGCGCCGAACGCGACGACCTGCAGCAGGCCTCCCGCGATGGCCAGATTCTTCAGAAAATGAATCATCTGGTTCTGCTCGGCGAAGTTGTTGTGGAAGCCGAGCGCCGCGACGATGGTGAACAGCGCGAGCGCGAGCGCGGCCTCGCGGGTCCGATAGCCGACCAGCAGCAGCACGCCGCCGCCGATTTCAACGACCAGGGCCACGATGTAGGCGACCAGCGGCAGCGGCAGCCCGGCTGCCGCGATATAGGCCTGCGTGGGCCCGGGCGCGAACAGCTTGTTGACGCCGCTCATGATGAAGATCAGGGCCAACAGCAGCCGGCCGAGCAGCGGCAGCCAGCTGGTGGTGGAGGTCGACGAAGAAGAAGTCTGGATGGCCGATTGGCTCATGACGAGTTCCTTTCAAATTTGTTCGGTGATTGAAATCAGGCGGCGCGCAGGGCCTTGGCGACGGTGGCAACGCGCTTGCCCTGGAAGCGGGCGACTTCCAGATCGTCGGCGGTCGGCGGGGTCGCCTGGTTGACGGACACCGACGAGGCGCCGTAGGGTGTACCCGCCTTGAACATCGCGGGATCGGCGTAGCCAAGCGGCACGATGATGAGGCCGAGATGGGCCATCGGGTTGTACAGCGAGATCAGGGTCGATTCGTTGCCGCCATGCGGCGTCGAGGACGAGCCGAACGCCGAGCCGGCCTTGCCGTTGAGCTTGCCCTGGAACCAGAGGCCGCCGAGGCTGTCGATATAGGCTTTCAGTTCCGAGGAGACCGCCCCGAACCGGGTCGGTGAGCCGAACACGATCGCATCCGCCCATTCGGCATCGGCCTCGGTCGGCGCTTCGTATTTGGCGTTGAGCGCGGCGGCCTGCTCGGCCCAGCCTGGGACCGACTTGATGACATCCGCGCTGACGACCTCGCGGGCGCGGCGCAGCCGCACTTCGGCGCCGGCGGCGCGGGCGCCGTCCGCGATGGCGGTGGCGAGCGCTTCGGTCACGCCGGAACGGGAATAGAAGGCAATCAGAACCTTGGTCATCGGACACTCCTTGGGGGGTGGCATTTTGGGGGTGGCATTGCGTCGAGCCGCAAAATGGATGCACTTGCATGTTCTGAAAAGTGGTATAATATCGAAGGAACCGTTCGAGATTTTAGATAAGCCATGCGCTCCCCCAACGAACGTTTCGATCCCAGGCCCCCCACCCTGGACCAGTTGCAGATCTTCCTCAGCGTGGTCGAGGCCGGCAGCTTTTCCGGCGCCGCGCGCAAGCTCGGGCGCGCCACCTCGGTGATCAGCTATGGCATCGCCAATCTCGAGGATCAGCTCGGCCTCGAACTGTTCGACCGCCGCTCCACCAAGACACCGCAGCTCACCGATGCCGGCCGCGCGGTGCTGGCCGATGCCTGCACCATCTCGCACGGTGTCGGCGACCTGCTGGCACGCGCGCGGGGTCTCGCCTCGGGGCTCGAAGCCGAAGTCGCGCTGGCGGTGGACGTGATGCTGCCGACCGCGAAGCTGGTCGAAGTGCTCGACGCGTTCCAGTCCGCCTACCCCACCGTGTCGTTGCGCCTGCATGCCGAGGCGCTCGGCGCCGTGACGCAGATGGTGCTGAACAAGGCCGCCGACGTCGGCATCGGCGGACCGGTGGCGTCGGCATCGCAACTGCTCACCGCGCGCCAGATCGGCACGGTCAGGCTGGTGCCGGTGGCGGCGCCGACGCATCCGCTCGGACAAAAGCGCAACGCCACGCAGATGGCCGCGGTGCGCAATCACATCCAGCTGGTGCTCACCGACCGCTCCGAACTCACCAAGGGCCAGGAGTTCGGGGTGATGTCGGTGCGGACCTGGCGGCTCGCCGATCTCGGCGCCAAGCACGCCCTGCTGCTGGCGGGCGTGGGCTGGGGCAGCATGCCCGAAGCCATGGTGCGGGACGATCTCGCCGCCGGCCGCCTGGTCCGGCTGGACATCGATACCTGGGAGAGCGTGACCTATCCTTTGCAGGCCATTCACCGCGCCGACATGGCGCCGGGGCCGGCGGCAAGCTGGCTGATCGACCGCTTCAAGGAGGCGCTCGCGGCGGCGTGACGGCCGCGCGCCGTGCCGGCCGGTCAGAACGGATCAGATCAGATAGAGACGGTCGGGCAGCTCGTCGCGGCTGGATCCGGTTCGCGGAAAATGCTGCGCCAGCTTGTCGCCGCACAGCCCGATCGCCACCACGAAACCGTCACCGATGCGCCCGTCACGCATGTGCGCGATCAGCGCATCGACGACGCCCTGCCATTCCTTCTGCGGCACCTTGGCGGCAATTCCGTCGTCGGCGATGACGCGCGCATAGCGCTCGGCGAGAGAGACGAAGATCAGGACCCCGGAGCGGTCCTTCTTGCGGGCGATGCCGCGGACGACGAACTGCTCCATTGCGGCGCGATGCGCCACCGCGCGGCGCGCCCGCCTTGGCATCAAGGCGGCCCTCGCACCGGGCAGACAGAACAGCGCCATCACGGCCACGAACAGCACGACCTGGCAGAACAGGATGCGCTGCACGCTCAGCGCGGTAAAGGCGACCAGAATCCAGGGCAAGGCCAGCGCCGCGACGGCCGCAATCAGCGTCGACAGGCCGGTCGCGTCCGCCGATCCCTGCGCCAGCACGCAGACGATCTCGCCCGAGCTGCGCGCTTCCGCCGCGCGTATGGCGCCGGCAATCCGCTCGCGATCCTGCGCCGAGACACTCATCACCAGCTCCCCGATGCACCGCCGCCGCCCGACGATCCGCCGCCGCCGGAAAACCCGCCCCCGCTGTCCGAAAAGCCGCCACCTCCGCCGCCGCCGCGGCCGCCGCCCGAACTGAGCGCGGCGCTGAGCAGGAAACTGAAGAAGAACGAGCGAAATCCAGGCGAGACGATGAGCAGGACGATCAGGCCGAACAGTGCCGCGAGCAGAATCCAGTTGGTGGGATCCCTGCCCTGCGCGGCATCGAGCCGCAGCGACGGCTTCTGCTGCCATTCCGACGAATCGGTGGTGAGAACCGTGATGATGTCGTCGACGCCGCGCGCAATCCCGTCGCCGTAATTGCCGGCCTTGAAGCGCGGGGCGATGGCGTTGGCGATGATGACTTTCGACAGCGCGTCGGTAAGCGTGCCCTCGAGCCCGTAACCGACCTCGATACGGACCCGCTTTTCGTTGGGCGCCACCAGCAGCAGCACGCCGTTGTTCTTGTCCTTCTGGCCGAGCTGCCAGCTGCGGAACAACTGATTGGCGTAAGGCTCGATCTCCTGGCCTTCCAGCGAGGAGACCGTCGCCACCACCAGCTGGATGCCGGACTTGCTCTCGAGATCGGCGAGCTTCGGCTCGATCGCCGCGCGGGTGTCGGCCGGAATGATGTTGGCCTGGTCGACGATGCGGCCGCTGAGCGCTGGAAACGTCAGGGCCCACGCGAGCGTCGCGGCGAACAGCACCGCGGCCAGCAGGCCTGCCAGTGCGGTTGATCTGACATTCGCTCGAGCGTTTCCGCGAGTCCGAATTGCGAATGTCAGATCCAAAAACCGCACTGGGATTCTATGTTTTCCGGTGTCCATCGGTTCCAACATTCGTAAATGAGCCTGCTGCATAGGGACTACGAATGTTGGAACCGGGACACTGGAGCGCCTCGTCCCGCGATGCGCGCGGCGATACCCCTCATCGCGATCCTTTCAGCGCATCAAAGCCCGGATCAGAACTTCACCTGCGGCGGGCTCTGGGCGTTGTCGTTGGCGGCGAACTCCGCCATCGGCTTGTTGGCGCGGAAGAACGTCGACGCCCACAGCACACCCGGGAAGGTTCGCAGCTCGGTGTTGTAGGCGCGCACCGCCTCGATGTAGTCGCGGCGCGCCACCGCGATGCGGTTTTCGGTGCCTTCAAGTTGCGATTGCAGCGCGAGGAAGTTCTGATTCGACTTGAGATCGGAATAATTCTCGCTCACCGCCAGCAGCCGGCCCAAAGCGCCGCCGATTGCGGCC
>JBKQQE010000356.1:0-2547 GCA_052326245.1 Xanthobacteraceae bacterium
CTCGCAATCTTCGGGCCTCAACCTGCTTGGCTTGTTCGGGTAGGCGAAAAAGGCCACGGGATCGCTGGCCTCGACCAGAACGATGTGGCGGAAATCCCTGAGGATCGGCAGCGCCTGCTCGATCACATAGGGAATCCGGTCGATCGAGAACCGGCCCTGCCCGCGCGCCATGCGCGGATGATAGGTCTGGCCCATCACCCTGCAGCCGGTCTTGCCGGCAATGCGGGCGGCGAGCGCGAGCCCCTGCTCGGTCAGCGCGCCGCCGCTGACCAGCAGCAGCGTCGGCTCGTTGCGGCGCAGGGTATCGGCGGCGCGATCGACGGCTTGCGTATCGAAGCCCGCGCGCTGCGCCGGTGGCGGCACCGCCGCGATGCCTTCGGCCTCGTTCCAGGCGGTGTCGGCGGGGAGAATGAGCGTTGCGATCGGCGCCGGCTGCCCCTTCGCGGCGGCGATGGCGGCGGCGCCATCGCGCGCCACCGAGCCGGCGTCCAGCGAGGTTCGCACCCAGCCCGACATCGGGCGCGCCAGCCCCTCGATGTCCGAGGTCAGGGGCGCATTGAAGGCGATATGATGCAGGGCATGCTGGCCGACGATATTGACGATGCCGGAACCGGCCTTCTTGGCGTTGTGCAGGTTGGCAAGACCATTGGCCAGGCCAGGACCGAGATGAAGCAATGTGGAGGCCGGCACGCGTGTCATGCGGTAATAGCCGTCGGCGGCGCCGGTGACGACGCCCTCGAACAACCCGAGCACGCACCGCATGCCCTCGACGCGGTCGAGCGCCGCGACGAAATGCATCTCGGAGGTTCCCGGGTTGGCGAAACAGACATTCACCCCGCCCGCGACCAGCGTCCGCACCAGACTTTCCGCTCCGTTCATCGCTTCATCCCCGTTGTGACAATTCGCTGACGCTGCGTTCGGTCTAACCATTCCGCGGCGTTTTCGTCAAAGTCTCCGACGGCTAAAGGCGCGCGGCGCGGGCATGGCTGTCCTGTGACAGCCGCTCGCAGCGCTCGGTTGGTGTTCCCCGGAAACCATGAGCGCGAAAAAAACGACTCACGCCCGCAGCGAGCAACTTGCCTGGCGAACTTGGCTGTGGCCACATTCGCCTAGTGCGGTGAATTTGAAGTTCCTATCAGTTTCCCGGCCGGGCTGGTCATAGGAACTTCAAATTCAAAACCGCACTAGAAGCAATATTTTGCTAGTGCTCCTTTGATTCCGAAGTTCGCATCAGAGAATGCCCAAAAGGTTTGCGAACTTCGGAATCGGAGCACTAGACCATCAGTGCGCGGCGGCGCCGCGCCCAGCCTGCGCGAGGGGTTAGATGATACGAATTGCCATGCCGCGACTGGCCGCGTGTTGCTTCGCCCTCGTGGCGATCGCGACCGCAACGACACCGGCTGCGGCTCAGGGATTGTTCGACTTCGGCTCGTTCGGCGGCGGCGGTCCGATTCCCCGCACCGTCGTCAGCTTTCCCGGCCGCTATGCGCCCGGCACCATCATCGTCAACACCTCCGAGTTTCGGCTGTATCTTGTCACCGGCAACGGCGAAGCGATTCGCTACGGCGTCGGGGTCGGCCGCCAGGGCTTCGGCTGGAAGGGCGTGCATCGCATCATCGCGAAGCGGGAGTGGCCGGACTGGACGCCGCCCAGGCAGATGCTGCGACGTCGGCCCGATCTGCCACGCCACATGGCCGGCGGCGAGGCGAACCCGCTCGGCGCCCGCGCCATGTATATCGGGGGAACGCTCTACCGCATCCATGGCTCCAACGAACCGGACAGCATCGGCCACGCCGTCTCTTCTGGCTGTATCCGCCTGGTCAATGACGACGTGATCGATCTCTATGGCCGGGTCCCGGTCGGCGCCACCGTCATCGTCAGATAGATCACGCGGGCGGCGCCGGGGCGCCGCCCCACTCGCGCCTCAAGCCGTCTTCTCGAACAGCTCACGGCCGATCAGCATGCGCCGGATCTCGCTGGTGCCGGCGCCGATTTCGTAGAGCTTGGCGTCGCGCAACAGCCGGCCGGTCGGATAGTCGTTGATGTATCCGTTGCCGCCGAGCAGCTGGATGGCGTCGAGCGCGCATTGGGTGGCGCGCTCCGCGGCATAGAGGATGGCGCCGGCGGCGTCCTCGCGCGTCGTCTCGCCGCGGTCGCAGGCTTTGGCCACCGCGTAGACATAGGCCCGCGATGCATTCATCGTCACGTACATGTCGGCGATCTTGCCCTGAACGAGCTGGAAGCTGCCGATCGGCTGGCCGAACTGCTTGCGCTCGTGGACATACGGCATCACCACGTCGAGACAGGCCTGCATGATGCCGAGCGGACCAGCCGCGAGCACGGTGCGCTCGTAGTCGAGGCCCGACATCAGCACATTGACGCCGCGGCCGACCTGGCCGAGCACGTTCTCCTCGGGCACCTCGCAGTCCTCGAACACCAGTTCGCCGGTGTCGGAGCCGCGCATGCCGAGCTTGTCGAGCTTCGGCCCCGACGAAAACCCCTTCATGCCGCGCTCGACGATGAACGCGCTGACGCCGCGCGGGCCGG
>JBKQQE010000357.1:0-2734 GCA_052326245.1 Xanthobacteraceae bacterium
CAACAGCTTGCGCGACGTGATCGACACCAAGGAATCGCGTTGGTGGCGGTTTCTCACCTCGTCCGATACTTACGATCCCGATCGCACCAGCTATGACCGCGAATTGCTGCGCAAGTTCTACCTCTCCGAGGGTTACGCCGATTTCCGTGTGCTGTCGGCGGTGGCGGAGCTGACGCCGTCGCGCGACGGCTTCATGGTTACCTTCAACGTCGAGGAAGGCGAGCGCTATCATTTCGGCAAGGTCGATCTCACCAATCAGTTGCCCGAGGTCGATCCCGCCGGCCTCAAGGCGCTGCTCACCACCCACCAAGGCGATTGGTACAACGCCGACCAGATCGAAAAGTCGATCACAATTCTGACCGACGCGCTCGGCACTCGCGGCTTCGCCTTCGTCGATATCCAGCCGCAGGCGCACCGCAACGCTGCCGACCGCACCATCGACGTGACCTACGTGATCAAGGAAGGCCCGCGCGTCTATGTCGAGCGCATCGATATCAACGGCAATTTGCGCACGCTCGACAGCGTGATCCGGCGCGAGTTGCGCATCGCCGAGGGTGACGCCTTCAATACCACCAAGATGCAGCGCTCGGAGCAGCGCATCAAGAATCTTAACTTCTTCAAGAAGGTCAGCGTCACCAACGTCAAGGGCAGCGCGCCGGACAAGACCGTGGTCAACGTGGATGTCGAGGAGCAATCGACCGGCGACTTCACCTTCGGGGTGGGCTTCTCGACCACCGACGGCCCGTTGATCGACGCCGGCATTCACGAGCGCAATCTGCTCGGCAAGGGCTACGATTTGCGCGTCGACGTGATGGCTTCGTTCCGCTCGCAGCAGGGCAACATCAGCTTCACCGATCCCTATTTCCAGGATCGCAACCTGGCGGTCGGCTTCGATCTGTTCGTGATCCAGCGCAACAACCAGGACTTCGCCGGCTTCAGCCAGTTCACGGTGGGCGGTGACGTCCGGGCGGGATATCAGATCACCGATGCGCTGCGCCAGACTCTGAAATACACGCTCCGCGAGGACCGCATCTACAACATCTGTACCGCCGCCAACACCAGCGCATCCACGAGCTTCTTCGGCTCCTATGGCTGTGTCGAGGCCGCCTCGCTCTACGTCCAGCAGGAGGCGGGCACGCGCATAACCTCGTCGGTGGGCCAGAGCCTGATCTACGACAGACGCGACAGCGCCAGCGAACCTACCGCGGGCTGGTACGCGCAATTGGGCAACGATTTTGCCGGGCTCGGCGGCTCCGCGCGCTATGTCCGTACCTCGATGTCGGGCGGCGCGTACCATTCCTGGGGGCCCGATTGGGTCGCGAGCCTCACCGGGCAGGCGGGCGACATTCTGGGCATCGGCCAGCCGGTGGCCATCGAGGACCGCTTCTTCGTCGGCGGCGATAATTTGCGCGGCTTCGCGACGGGCGGCGTCGGCCCGCGCGACGAGAACACGAACTCGGCGTTGGGCGGCAACGTCTATTATGTGGGTTCGCTCACCCAAAGCCTCCCGCTGGGATTCCCGCATGAATTCGGCCTCAACGGCCGTGTATGGACCGATTTCGGCAGCCTGTTCGACATGAACGCGCCCGGCTCCAACGCGGCCAATCCGATCGAAAAATCCACACTGATGCGCGTTGCCGCGGGCGTCGGCGTGTCGTGGAAATCGCCCTTTGGCCCGATCCGGCTCGATATCGGACAGCCGATCGTCAAGGAATCCTGTGACAAGAAGAGCCTGTTCAGGGTCGGCTTCGGGTCGACCTTCTGATGTCGCCGAAAATCAAGCGCCGCGCCCTGTTCGGGTTACTGCTTGCTTTCGCCGCCGCTTTTGGCGCGGGCCGGGCATTGGCGCAACAGCCGGCGCCGCCGGTCATCATCATCGCCGATATCAACCAGATCCTGCGCGACGCCAAGGCGGCCAAGGACGTTCAGGTCCAGCTCGACAAGGCGATGATGGGCTATTCCAAGGCGGTCACGGCCCAGGAAAACGAGCTGCAGAAGATGCGCGACGAGCTCGAACGCCAGCGCGCCACGCTCGCCCCCGACGCCTTCTCCGCCCGGGCGCGCGCCTATCAACAGCGTTTCGATTCGCTCGACCACAGCGTCCAGGCCAATCGCCAGGCGATGCAGCAGAGCTATAATGAAGCGATGACCAAGGTGGAGAACACCGCGTTGCAGATCGTCGCCGAGATCGCGGCCGAGCGCAAAGCGAACCTGGTGCTGACCCGCGCCGCCGTGCTGTTCGAGGCCGATGGGCTCGACATCACCGCGGAAGTGACCAAGCGCCTCGACGCGAAATTGCCGTCGCTGGCGGTCAACCTGCCCAAGCTCGACATTCCGGCGGGCCCGCCGCCGGCCGCCAAGCCCTAAGCGCGATGGCCGATCCGCGCTTCTTCACCGTTGCCGGACCCTTCACCGCGGCCGAATTGGCGGGGCGCACCGGCGCCACGCTCGCGGGCGACGGCGGGATCGTGCTCAAGGACGTGGCGCCGCTCGATGCCGCCGGACCCGATCACTTGAGCTTTCTCGACAACCGCAAATATCTGGAATCCTTGCGCAAGACGCGCGCCGGCGCCTGCATCGTCCATCCCGATCTGGCCAAGGAAGCGCCCAAGGCTATCGCGCTGCTGGTGACGCCCGAGCCTTACCGCGCTTATGCGCTGGCGGCGCAGGCCTTCTATCCCGAGATCCGTCCCGAGCCGGGCATCGATCCGAAGGCCTCGATCGACAAAAGCGC
>JBKQQE010000358.1:0-4972 GCA_052326245.1 Xanthobacteraceae bacterium
GCAAAGCTAACCTGATCATTGAAAGCCAGCTCCCCGAAGCGATAAGCGGCAAAAAAGTCGTAAGCACGTCCCAGGTGTTTACGTAAAACGGCCCCGCCGGAACCTTCGTTGTAGCTGGTCGCACCGATAGCCCCAATCCGCGGTTCCGGCAACTGAAGGGCCGAGTTATGCGAGTAGGCTAGATCGCCGTAGAACTCCCAAGTGCGTCCTAGTAAATCGATCTTGCCATTGAACCACGGCTTGACGGTGTGCTGATCGGACGTCTGCACGTCGGTCAGGTGATTGACCAGCGTCGAACGGATGTGGCTGGCGACGATTTCGTCCTCGAGCGAAGAGCGGGTCTGCAACGGGCCGAACACCAGCAACAGGCTGGCGGCGAGCGCCGCCAATGATGGCAGAAACAGCCACCGCCCGATCATGCCGGTCACGGCGGCCGCCCGCGTCGTCTGCAACCGGGCTTGCCGCCTGCTGCCGTCGGCCTCGCGCGCCAGCGCGTCCATGACGCGGGCGCGCACGGGTTCCGGAGCACGCCACGCCACGTTCTTTTGTGCGACGGTCTGTTTCAACGCTTTCAGCCTGTCAATTTCGCCCGCGCAGACCCGACAGCGCGCCAGGTGCGTCTCCACCTGCAGGGCATGGATGGCATCGAGTTCGTCGTCGGAGAAGCACTGAAGGAGCAGCGGCCATTCCGCGTCGTCCGCTTTGCTGCAAGGTGTCACGATTGCGGCTCCTGCAGCCTGGTCTCGCGGCGCCACGCGGCCTGAAAATGCGCTCTCGCCCGCGCCAGGCGCGACATCACCGTGCCGATCGGGAGCGCCGAGACCTCCGCGATCTGCCGGTAGGACAAGCCCTCGATCTCGCGCAGCACCAGGATCTCCCGCAGTTGCCGCGGCAATCCGCTCAGCACGAGCCGGACGACCCCGGCGTTCGAGCGGCGCAGCAGCGCGGTCTCGGGATCGTCCGCCTCCGACGGCACGTCGTCGAGCCGTGCTTGGGTATCGTCCGCGCCATGCGAGTCGACTTCGAGGCGGGCCTTTCGTCGGCGATTGACCAACCAGTCATGGTAGCAGTTGCGCACGATGGCGAACACCCAGGCGCGGGCGTCGCCGCCCTGATAGCCGTCGAAGCTGCGGTAGGCCCGCAGAAATGCTTCCTGCACGATATCCTGCGCGGCGTCGGCGTCCTTGCTGAGGAAGCGCGCAAAATTGTAGGCGGCGTCGAGCTGGCAGACGATCTCGCGCTGGAATCTGGCATCGGCGGTGTCGCGAGTTGCGAGCGCGCGCTCGGCCGCAGCCGGATGCTGCCGGGCCTGCAGCACCATCAGCGCGGCGTAGGCCCCGGCGCTCCGCAGCCTCGCGCTGACGCCGGCGACTGATACCCGCGCGCGCCAGCCTTTGACAAGCCGCGCGATTTCCAGGGTCGCGCCGGCAAGAGTGCGCTCCGAGCAATCGGAAGGCGGGTCCCGGGCGTCAATCATGGTCAATGCATTCATGAAGTCAGCCCCATCGCGCCGGACACCAGCAGGATTGTGATTCCAGTACTTCTGAAACTGGGCGCTCGCCGATGTTGTCCGAATTTTCAACCCCGCAAAAGGCCCTGCCAGAAGCAAGACTGTCGATCCTGTCGGTTTATTCCCGAATTGAGGAAAATTTTCCAAGGCGATTCCGGACGGCCTCGCCCTGTCCGCGCCGGCGGCGGCCGTCGGGGGCAGGCTGACTGCTGCGGAAAAATCCGACCCGTCGAGAATAAACCGGCGCAGGCCACCGTCTCTCATGGTGGAGAGCGTGTCTCTCCGGCGCTTTGCGCATTCATCCACAGGTTCCAGGAGAGCATCAATGTTGGATCTT
The DNA here is from genome assembly GCA_052326245.1 of Xanthobacteraceae bacterium. GTDB lineage: Bacteria > Pseudomonadota > Alphaproteobacteria > Rhizobiales > Xanthobacteraceae > Bradyrhizobium_A. Next base: position 1,848 of record JBKQQE010000358.1, read on the forward strand.
TCTCGCCGGGGCGTTCTGGCGACGGCAGCCGTCGCTGCCGCGTTCGGCCTCGATCGCAGGCTCGCCTTCTTCCCCGCGGCCCACGCCGAAATACCGGTCGAGCCCAGCAACGGGGTTTACCGGTACAAGGTCGGCGCCATCGAGGTGACGGCCGTCTACGACGGCATCTGGCGCAAACCGCACGATCCCGCCTTCATCAAGAATGCCACCGTCGAGGAGACCAAGGCGGCGCTGGCCAAGGCGGGCTTGACCACCGACTTCATGCCGATCCCGCTGACGGTGATCGTGCTCAAGGTCGGCGACAAGCACATCATGTTCGATGCCGGGTCCGGCGTCGGCCAGTGGCAGGCCAATGCCACCAACCTGCCTGCCAACATGAAGGCCGCCGGCATCGACCGCGGCCAGATCAGCCAGATCCTGGTTTCGCATTTCCATCCGGACCATGTCTGGGGGCTGATGGAAAAGGGCACCAACGCGCCGATCTTCCCCAATGCCGAACTGGTGGTGAACGCGACGGAATACAACTGGTGGACTGAGCCCGGTCGGGTCGAAAAGCTTCCCGAGGGTCGCAGGGCGGCCGCCAAGCGCATTGGCGACGTCTTCCCGACCTGGAAGAACTGGAAGCTGGTCGCGGACGGCGTCGAGGTGGCGCCCGGCATTCGCATCCTCTCGGCGCCCGGACACACGCCCGGGCATTCGGCCTACCTTGTGACGTCCGGCAAGGATCAGCTGATGGTATCGGCCGACACGATGTATGTGCCGGCGCTGCTGGCTCCGCATCCCGAATGGCAGGGCGCCTACGACCAGGACGGCCCGACCGCGATCACGACCCGCCGCAAGCTGATCGACCGCGTGATCGCGGACAAGATGATGATCTGCGGTTCGCATTTCCCGTTCCCCGGGGCCGGGGCGTTCACCAAGGACGGCGACGCCTACGCCTTCGCGCCGGTCGTTCAATCCTGATCCGTCGAGGAAATCACCATGACGCGCAACTCTCGCTCCAAGTGGCGCCCCGCGCTTGTCGGCCTGGCGCTGGCTGCCGGCATCGGATCCGTAGCGGTGCTGGTGACGGCTCCGGCCTACGCCGTCGACAACATGTCGTCGTCGTCCGACGCGCCGGACCTCACCTCGGTTCGCGCCAAGATCGCCGCCAAGGACTATGCGGCGGCGCTGTCGGAACTGCGGGACCTTGCCGAGGATACCCAGCAAGCCGACGTCTACAATCTGATGGGCTATACCCTGCGCAAGACCGGAGACTTCAACACCTCGCTCACCTACTACACCAAGGCGCTGGAGCTGCAGCCCGACCACAAGGCGGCGCGTGAGTATCTCGGCGAACTCTATGTCGAGACCGGAAATCTCGACAAGGCGAAGGAGCAGCTCGCCGCGCTTGCCAAGCTCTGCCCGAACGGCTGCGAGGAACGCGAAGACCTGCAAAAGGCCATCAGCGCCAAGTCGGCGAGCAACTAAACGGACGAGCGGGCGGACCCCCGCCCGCTCTCCTTTCAACGGTTCCTCAATTCATCGCACGATGAGAGCGAAGCGAAGGAGAGTGCCGCGATGCGCGACGATTTCGTTCTGTGCGCGAGCCGTTTGCTGCTTGCCGCGATTTTCCTGCACGAGGGCGTCTTCCTGCTGATGAATTTCGACGCTGCTGCGGCGTCGACGGCAAAGCTGGGTGTGCCTGTGCCGCTGCTGGCGGCGACGGTGGCGCTGCAACTCGCCGGCGGCCTGGCGATCGCCCTGGGCTGGCAGGCGCGGCTCGGCGCGGCGGCACTGGGCCTGTTTTGCGTGATGACGGCGGCGCTGTTTCACAGCAATTTTGCAGTGCGAAACGAACTGCTTCACTGCGAGAAGGACCTTGCCATCGCCGGCGGCATGTTGGCGCTGATGGTACGCGGGGCCGGAAAGTGGTCGGTCGACGGCCTTTTTTTCGCCCGTCTTTCGGCGCCGGCGCCCTCGACCGTCGGCGCAAGCCGGTAGCATTCGCGGCCACCGATCTGCCGGCGGCGTGCCGCCGTGCACCTTGCGCATTCGGCCCGCGATACTATTGTCATTGCGTAAGCCTAGCGCCCGCTTTTCGAACTTCGTGATACATTGCGGCAACCTCTTTCATGAAGTTCGAAAAGCAAAGGGCACCAGGAAATCTATGATTCTAGTACCCTTTTGTTTCCGAAGTTCGTGTCGAGAACGTGCAGTACGCGATTCACGAACTTCGGAAACAGGGTACTAGGTTTGGCGGCTGGCGGATCGCAACAATGATCGCGACCTGCGCGCGCATGTGGGGCAGCGGTCATGATCACGGTACCGGAGCTGGCGGCGGACGCCCTCGGTGAATTCCTGGCCAGCTACATGCAGCGGCGATACGGCTCCTCCGAAGCCCACCTCGCCGAAATGGTGCCGTCGATCGCGCGCATCGCGCTGGAATGCATCGGCAACAGCGACGCCCTGTATCACAATGTCGAGCACACCATGCTCGTCACGCTGGCGGGGCACGATATCCTGCGCGGCCGCGCGCTTCATACCCATATGCCGGCGGGCGACTACGCCCACATCATCATCGCCTGCCTCACCCACGACATCGGCTATGTTCGCGGGCTGTTCAAGGAGGACGACGCGGACGGCTACCTGATCGACGCCACCGGGCGGAAGGCGACGCTGCCTCGCGGCGCGTCCGATGCCGCCCTGCTGCCGTATCACGTCGATCGATCCAAGATGTACGTGATGGAGAGAATCGAGGGCATGGCGACGCTCGACAAGAAGCGCATCGCGCGCGCCGTCGAAGGCACCCGCTTTCCGTCGACGCTGCCGGCCGACGAGGAGGAGGCCGACGAGGAAATGTCGCTGCTCCGGGCCGCCGATCTGATCGGTCAGCTCGGCGATCCCCACTACATCCGCAAGGCCAACGCGCTCTATTACGAATTCGAGGAAACCGGGCTCAACCGCCAGTTCGGCTACAGCTCTCCCGCGGATCTGGTCAACCTCTATCCGCAGTTCTACTGGAACAGCGTCGCTCCGCATATCAAGACCGCGATCCGCTATCTCAACGTCACCGCCAGCGGCCGGCAGTGGATCGCGAATCTCTACAGCAACGTGTTCCGCGCGGAGCGCGAGATCACGTTGTC
>JBKQQE010000359.1:0-8851 GCA_052326245.1 Xanthobacteraceae bacterium
CTGAGATCGAGCGCCTCGATCAGCGCCATGATCGAGCTGCGATGGAAGTCGAAGGTATATGTGGCTTCGTCTTCCGGCTTGTCGGAGCGGCCGAAGCCGAAGAAATCCGGCGCGACGACGCGCAGGCCCGCGGCGACGAAGGCCGGGATCATCTTGCGATAGAGATAGGACCAGGTCGGCTGGCCGTGCAGGCAGAGCGCGACGGGCGCCCGGCGGCTCGGCCCCTCGTCGAGATAGTGCATGCGCAGGCCGCCGGCGCCCTGGAAATAGTGCGGCGTGAACGGATAGCCGGGCAGGTTGGCAAAGCATTCATCCGGGGTGCGCAGGGCGTTCATCGGATCTCCTCCCAGGCTCGGGCAATCGCGGAATTCGCCGCGGGTGTCGCCGTCCTCGTGAGGACAGCCTTCAGCGTCGACAGCCGCTTCGCCAGCCGCCCGACGAAACTCCGCCGCACGGCATCGCGTTCTGCGAGCGCCGCATCGCGCGCCGCTATCGCCGCGTCACGCTCCGCGGTTGCGGCATCGCGCGCGGCGGCGGCACTATTGCAAAACGCCAGCGCGGCGTCGCCGATGGCGGCGATGCGATCGGCCTCGCCCTCCGGGACCGGGAAGCCGATGATGCCGTCATGCACGAGAACCTGGGCATCGACGCCATGCAAATGCGCCAAAATCGCCAGCCGGTGGTGGCCGTCCGACTGCCCGCGATAGTCGGTCACCCTGATCGGCGGACCGACGTTGCGCAGGCCGTTCAGCCGGATGTCGCGGCAAAGGTCGAGATACTGCGCCCAGGATATTTCGCCGGCGAACGACGGCAGCCCCTGCATCGCGTCCAGATAGGCGCCGTAGATCTCCGGATCGTTGTCCCGCAAGGCGGTGAACAGGGGCGACTCCGCGATGCTCGCGAACTTCCACCGCCCGCCAGTCAGCCAGACATGGATCGGAAGATCGCTCAACCGAACAACTCCGATGAACGGCAGTGGCTTGAAACTCACCTTCATTGCTCCGGCAAACGACCGGCGGGCCGCTTCATTCCCGCGCCGGGGTTTGCTTAAGCTAGTTGAACCCGGGGGCGTCGGCAACGCAACTGCCGCGCCACGCGGCAACCGCACGCGATTACCGCAGCCCGCGCGCCATTACCACCACCGCCTCGGCGCCGGCCTTGCGGTCCACCGCGATCGCGCCGTATTCGGGCGAGTCGTGAAACGCGGTGGCCGCGGCCTCGTCGGGGAATTCAAGAATCACGATCTTGTCGCGCGGCCAGCTGCCTTCCAGCACGCGGGCGTGTTCGTCGGCGACCAGCACGCGGCCCTTGAAGGCACCAAACACCTCGGCGAACCGCGCCAGATAGCGATCGTAGTATTCGCGGCGGGTGAATTTCAGCTGCGCGACGATGTAGACGGTCACGGCAATCCCCCGTGCTCTAATGCGCGATGCCGGCGCGGTCATGCACCGCCATCAGCGTGCCGGTCATCGAGGCGATGAGCTTTTCCTGTCCCGCCTGGACCGCGAAAGCGTGACCCTCGCATACCGTGAGCGTACGGCCCGGCTTGAGCACGCGGGCGCGGAAGCGAAACTCCTCGCCCCTGGCGGGGGCCAAAAGGTTGATCTTGAATTCCACCGTCAGCACGGCGGCCTCCGCCGGCATCAGCGAGAAGGCGGCATAGCCGCACGCGGTATCGAGCGCGGTGGAAATGATCCCCGCGTGGATGAAGCCGTGCTGCTGGGTGAACGGCGCCGCATAGGGCATCCGCAATTCGATCGCGCCGGCCTCGAGCCTGACGATTTCGACGCCGAGCGTCGACATCACCGCCTGGCGGGCGAAACTCGACCTGACGCGTTCAGACGACGCGGGATCCATCGGCGCGACGGCGTCCATCACCGTTCTCTCCATCGGCAGCGGGATTGCTGATGAAGAGGCGTATCCGGTCGAGCACCGTGGCGTCTTTGAAAAATCGGACAGCTTCGTCCGCGTGCTGGCGGCGCGCGAAGGCGCGCAGCCGCCCGGGGGACGCGCCGGCGTGCTGGCCGAGGTCCGCCGTCATGTGGGATTGATCCGAATAGCCCGCGGCCACCGCGACGTCGGCGAAGGCCGCCGCTCCGCTTGCGACACCGCGCAGCGCGGCGTCGAAGCGCCGCAGCGCGGTGTAGCGCTTGGGCGAAAGCCCGGTGCGCGCGCGGATTTGGCGCTGCAGGGTGCGCGCCGGAACCCTGGCGGCTCCGGCAAGCTCCGAGACCTTGACGCCGTCGGGGCCGGCCTGTGACAGCGCCCGGGTCCAGGCTCCGATGGCGTCATGCTGCCGCGACCCTGGCGCGGCGGGACGGGCCGCAGTGCCGGGCTCCGCCGCCGCGGCGGCCGCGAGCCCGCGGTCGAGCAGGGCAACGATGGCATCGAGGCGCGATCCACGGCCGACGATCCGGTCGAGCTCGACGGCAAGACCGGCCAGCGGCGCGAGCCGGTCGGGCCCGCAGAGCAGCGGGTCGTAGCGCACCCCGACCATCCAGCCGTGCAGCGGCGAAAGCCGCGGCTGGCGACCGAACCGCGGCGGCGCGGACAGCGCCTGCCAGGCGAGATCGCCGGCGGGACCTTCCGCGCGCCGCGATTGCTGGCCGAGCAGCGCGACCTCGCCAAACGGCGAGGCAAACACGTGGCGTCCCGCCCCGGTCAGCCGCCCGCAGTCGCACAGGATGAACAGGTGATCGACCAGGTGGCGATGGGCCGGCAGCGGATCGAGCTCGACATAGACCACGTCAGCGGGGGCCCGGACGTCAAAACCGTCTTCAAGAAAAATCCGCCCCATCTGCCGACCGTCGCTCCAGCGTCAACCAAACCAGGCTAGCACGCCGCCTCGGCCTCGCGACTTTCCATTTCGAAATGCCAGCATGATGCAGGCCGCATATCTTCACGGGGCCGTCGGGAAACGCGGGCGGGATTCTGATCTAGCCACCCGTCGCCGACATATGCCGCGCCAGCGCCGGGCGTCCGCCGGGCCCGATCTGGAAATCGTGACCGTGCGGCTTGCCGCGGACCGCAAGCCCGATCGCCCCCATCACGGCGGCATCGCCGCCATCGCCGCGCAACACCCGCTTGAGATCGACCGCAGTCGCTTGCCCGAGGCAAGGGTGCAGCACGCCGGAAGCCGTCACGCGCACGCGGTTGCAGTCCTCGCAGAAATTGTGGGTCATGGGCGTGATGAAACCGACCTTGCCGCCGGTTTCGACCACGCGGACGTAGCGGGCCGGCCCGCCGGTTCGCTCGGCCAGATCGACCAGCGTCCAGCGCCGCTCGATCTGGCGGCGCAGCAAGGACAGCGGCAGGAATTGATCGGTGCGGTCAGCGCCGATCTCGCCCAGCGGCATGGTTTCGATCAAGGTGAGCGTCATCCCGCCGGCATGCGCAAAGCCGATTAGACCGTCGACCTCGTCTTCCGTGAAGCCCTTCAATGCCACCGCGTTGAGCTTGACCGCGAGACCCGCGGCCTGGGCCGCCGCGATCCCTTCAAGGACGCGGGCGAGCGACCCGCCGCGCGTGATCATCGCGAATTTGTCGGGATCGAGCGTGTCCAGCGACACGTTGACCCGCCGCACGCCGAGCGCCGCGAGTTCGTCGGCGTAGCGCGACAGCTGGGTCGCGTTGGTCGTGAGCGTGAGCTCCCGCAGCAACCCGTCGGAGAGACAGCGGGAGAGACCGTGGAACAGCTCCATGATTTCCCTGCGCACCAGCGGCTCGCCGCCCGTGACCCGGATCTTCTCGACGCCGGAGGCGATGAAACAGCGGGAAAGCCGGTCGAGTTCGTCGAACGTGAGCAGTTCCCTGCTCGGCAGAAACGTCATCGTCTCGGACATGCAGTATCGGCATCGCAGATCGCAACGATCGGTTACCGACAGCCGGAGGTACTTCACGCGCCTGCCAAACCCGTCAACAAACGCAACTGCCATCGCTGCCTCCTTTCCCGCCGTTATCGAGCCGCGCGGTCATGCCTCCGCCGCCGCCAGCATGTCGGGCACCGTCACGAATTTTTCCCGCGGCTTGCCGAGCGGCACGCCGCGGCGCTTCTCGGCGGCGTCGATGCTGGCCCAATCGCGGTAGCTCACGATACGCGCGACGCGCATTTCGAGCCGTGCCAGCAGCGCATCGGGGTCGCGGGGACGCTGCCCGACGCGTGCCGGCAGATCCGCAAGAACGGCCTCGGCGGTGGCCATGCCGCAGCCGCGGTTGGTGCCGATGGTGCCGCTCGGGCCGCGCTTGCTCCATCCGCAGACGTAGAGGCCGGCGACGACCGAGGCGCCATTCGCCACGCGCCCGTCGATGTTGGCGTGCACGCCCCGCAGTTCGTCATAGGGAACGCCGGCGAGCGGCGCGGTGCGGCGGCCGACACTGCGAAACACCAGGCCGCAGCCGATCTCCTCGACGGCGCCCGATGCCTGCTGCGCGAAGCCCACCGTCTCCACCCGGCCCTGCCCGCGGATGGCAACGGGCGACAGGCCGAACCGGAAAATGCAGCGGCGCGGCTTGACCAGGGCCTGTCGCGAGAACGTGCGGAGCAGCGTCAGCTTTTCGGCCAGCTCCGGATCTTGCGGATTGTCCGGCGTGAAATCATCCGGCGCGACGTCCCGGCCGTCGATGGTCGTGTCGCAGGTCTCGAGGTCGAGGAAGTCGCGCAGTTCCTTGGCGCTGAACTTGGCCTGCGGCGGCCTGCCGCGCCCGACCACATGAATTTCGCGAACGCGGCTTTCCGCCAGAACCTCGAGCGCATGCGCGGCGATGTCCGTGCGCCGCAGCTCGTCGGCGGTCTTGGCCAGGATGCGCGCCACATCGAGCGCCACATTGCCGTGGCCGACCACGGTCGCGACCTCGTGGCCGAGATCGAAATCGCGGTCACGGTAGTCCGGATGGCCGTTGTACCAGGCGACGAAGTCACCCGCGTGGTGGCATCCCGGCAGTTCTTCGCCGGCAATGCCCAGCGATCGGCTGATATCGGCGCCAGTGGCGATGATGACCGCATCATAACTGTCGCGCAGTTCGTCGACGGTCACGTCGCAGCCGACCGCGACGCCGCCGACGAAGCGAAAGCCCGGCGCCGTCGCTATCTTGTCGAAGGCCGCCGTGACCAGCTTGAGCTTCGGGTGGTCGGGAGCGACGCCGAACCGCACCAGTCCATACGGCACCGGCAGCTGCTCGAACATGTCGACGGTGAGCGGCACGCCCGCGCGGAGCAGCGCTTCGCTCGCGTAGAAGCCGCTCGGCCCGCTGCCGATCACCGCGATGCGAACGACGCGCGCATCGGCGTTGTCGAGCGCGCGCCCTGTCATCGCCCGAGTTCTTGCCGGCGCGCGTCGGCGCCGGGCAGCGGCGGCAGGCGCGCGGTGAGGACCGGCGTCTCGGCCGCGCGCTTGCGGTTGACGGTGATCCAGAACTTCTTGTCGGCGGCCAGACGATAGTCGGGTTCGATGGCGGCGACCGGGCAAACCGGGACGCAGCCGCCGCAGTCGATGCAGTTCTCCGGATCGATATACGTCATCCTCTCATCGACATGAAAGCACTCGACCGGACACACGGTGACGCATTCCGTGTATCGGCAGCCTCGGCAGTTGTCGGTGACCACATATGCCATCGCGGTATCCCAGACCCGCCGTTCAGAGCTTGCCGACCTGGACGAGCACGTCCGAGAAGGTCGGCGCCCGGCCAAGGTCGGCATAGGCGGGTGGCGTGAGAGCGTGAACGGTCGCGCCCTTGCGGTTGGACCGGTGCCAGTACCCCGCCGGCGCCATCACCACGCCCGGCATGACGTCGGGCGAAATGGTGGCGAAGGCCTCGAACGCGCCGCGGTCGTTGAAAACCCGGATCGGCGCTCCGGTCACAATGCCGCGCTGCTCGGCGTCATCGGGGTGGAGGAACACCGACTGCTCCTCGCCTGCCTGGGCGGTCTGCGCAGGCAGATTGCCGTAGTTCGAGTTCAGGAACGCGTGGCTCTTGGGCGTGATCAGGCTCAGCGGATAGCGCATTGCCAGCGCAGGCGTCGCCTGCGGATTCTCGTTCGGCGGGATGTAGTGCGGCAGAGCGTCCACCGGCGTGCCGTCCTGATCACCGTTATAGCCCTGCCGGAACAGCGGCACGACGAAGTTGCCGCCGCCGGTGATGCTCGACTTGAATTCGCACTTTCCCGTGGACGTCGGAAAATTGCCGTCGCGGTGCGGCGCCCAGTCGTCGGCCGACGGCACGGTGAGCCGCGCATAGCCCTTCGCCTTGACGTCCTCCAGCGTGATGCCCTGCAGCACCGGATTGGTCCAATCGAGCGACGCCTCGATGATCTCGTCATCGCTGCGGTAGAAGGATGGATCCTCGATGCCCATGGCTTTCGCCAGGCGACGGAACAGCTCCGTGTTCGGCACCGCTTCGCCAAGCGGCTCGATCGCCGGGTTGTTGTAGGACAGATAGAGATGCCCCCACGAGAACATGATGTCTTTCTGTTCCAGCTGGGTGGTCGCCGGCAGGACGATGTCGGCGTAGCTCGCCGTGTCGGTGAGAAAGTGTTCGCTGACCACCGTGAACAGGTCCTCGCGTTCGAGGCCCTTTTCGAGCTTGGCCTGCTCGGTCACCATGGCCATGGGGTTGGCGTTGTAGACGAACAGCGCCTTGATCGGCGGATCGAAACCGAGTTCGCCTGTCAGCGCCGGCCCGAGCCGCCACGAATTCAGCACCCGCATCTTTTCCGGCTGCAGGTCGGGCCGCATCAGCACCTCCCATTTCACCGGGAAGGCCCAGATCGGCAACTGCAGCAGGCCGCCGCCGACGTGCTTCCAGGCGCCGATCAGGCCGGGAAGGCAGGCGATCGCCCGCACGGTCTGGCCGCCGCCGGCGTGCCGCTCCACGGCGACGCCGATCCGCACCACCGCCGGGGGCGTGGTGGCGTATTCCCGCGCCAGCTTGACGATATCCTCGACCGGAATGCCGGTTTCCCGCGCGGCGAACTCGGGCGTGTAGGTCGACGCCCGCTCCGCCAGTTCGTCGTAGCCGACGGTGTGCTTGTCGATGTAGTCGCGGTCGACCAGGTTCTCCTTGATGATGACGTGGATCATCGCCAGCGCCAGCGCCGCGTCGGTGCCGGGCCGGATCGGAATATGCCAGTCGGCGAGCTTTGCGGTGCGCGTGCGAACCGGATCAATCACCACCAGCTTGGCGCCGGCCTTCTTGGCCTGCTCGATGAACGGCCAGTGGTGCGAGTTGGTGCCGAGCGTGTTGCACGCCCACAAGAGAATGTATTTCGAGTGCACGAAGCTCTCGGGATCGACCCCGGGCGTGGGGCCGATGGTCATCATGTAGGCCGTGCAAGAGCCCGAGTCGCAGAAGGTGCGTTCCGCCACGGTGGCGCCGAGCTTGTTGAACAGCGGGTCGCCGACGTTGAGCCCGTTGATGATGCCCTGGGTGCCCAGGTAGCTGTAGGGCAGGATCGCCTGCGCGCCATCCTTCGCGATGATCGACTTCCAGCGTGTGGCAATGGTTTCGATCGCCTCGTTCCACGATATCCGCTGAAACTGTCTGGAACCCTTGGGGCCCACCCGCTTGAGCGGATAGAGCACGCGCTTGTCGCTGTAGACCCGCTCCTCGTAGTTGTTGACCTTGACGCACAGGCGTCCGCGGGTGAACGGGTGATCGGGATTGCCGCGCACCGCGATGGCCTTGCCATCCTCGACGGTGGTCAGGATCGAGCAGGTGTCCGGGCAATCATGGGGGCAGGCGCCAACTACCGTGGTTCGGGCCATGGGTTCCTCCGCTTCGTGGTCCAACATGGGCGGAGACTGCAGGGGCCGGAACCGGCTGGCTTCTCAGAATATGCTTGGTTCTTTTCCTAAACTGCGGACGCTGCCGCCGGGACGGTCGATTGCAAGGTCCTGCCTTGCCTTTTCCTTGCGCAGCCCGGCCGTAACAAGCGGCGCCGGGGTCGATGGACGCGCGCGCCACATTTTGGCATACTAGTTGCTTAGTCAGACACTACCGTTGCCACCACGTCGCGCTTCCTCGGCGGAGATTCACGATGGGTACGCTTGGCAACTCTGTCGATAAATATGTTACCGGCAGAATGCTTCAGACTTCTAACGACCGGCGATGGTCGCACCTGCTCGCGGAGATATGGAGCCACGAGGCGGGAGAGCTGCCTCCGCAGCTGCCACGCGATACGGAGATCGCCATCCAGCTGCGCGGTCACTCGCTGGTGGACCGGCGCGGCGCGGGCATGCACCAACGGACCCTGAGCAGGAAAGGCACCGTGTGGCTTTGCCCGGCGGGTATCAGCGAGGACTTCATCAACATCGAACATCCGATGCAGCAATGCCTTCACGTTTTCCTGCCGGGCAAGCCGTTCGACGAAGCGATGCTGAAGGATCTCGACATCGATCCCGCGGGAATCTCGATCCGGTATGAGGCCATCGATCGTGATCCGTTCATCGAGTATGTGGCGGACCAGATTCTGAAGGAAATGGAAGCCGAGACCTCCACCGGCCGGCTGCTGATCGAAAGCCTCAGCAGCGCGTTGTCGGCACACCTGGTGCACACCTATTCGGCGACGGCCGTTCGCCTGAAACAATCCGGCGGCGCCGACAAACCGCTCGATATGAAACGCCTGACGCGGGTGACGGAATTCATCAACGCCTCGGTCGAACGGGCCTTCACCGTCAATGAACTGGCATCGGTGGCCTGCATGAGCCCGGCGCACTTCTCCCGCAGCTTCAAGGCGGCGACCGGAACGGCGCCGCACGAATACGTCAGCCGCCAACGCCTCGACCTCGCCAAGCGGCTGCTGCTGACCAGTTATCGGCTGCTGGTCGACATCGCCTATGCCACGGGGTTTTCGTCG
>JBKQQE010000360.1:0-5449 GCA_052326245.1 Xanthobacteraceae bacterium
CTCGCTCGCCGCCAGCGTCTGGGTTCGTGCCACGAAGGGCAGCGGGTTGATGTTGTCGAACGCGCCGGCGAGCAGGCAGTCCTGGGCGTCGACGACGCGCATCCGTCCCGAGGTAAAGGCCGCCGGCACGCGGGCGTTGAGATGCCAGGCGACGTGCAGGTCGAGCGCGCGGGGCTCGAGACAGTCATCGGCGTCGAGAATCACGACGAACGGATTGGCGCCGAGCGACAGGCCGGTCGCGGCCGCGGGGATCTGGCCTTCGTTGTGGACGTGTGGCGCCAGGCTGAAACGCGGGCCGAAGCTTGCGACCATAGCGCGTAGCGAGTTGTTGTCGATATCCGTCGAGCCGTCGTCGACGACGACGCAGCGCCAGTTCGGGTAGGTCTGCTGCGTCACGGAGGCCAGGCAGCGGCGCAGGAAGCGCGCATAGTTGTGCAGGGGGACGATGATGTCGACCCCGGGCAGTGTCGGCTCCGGCAGGTCCGCTGCAGCCACCGGCGGCGTCGCTGGCGAGACGGGTGCCCGAAACAGCCTCGGCAGAACATTCCGCCGTGCGGCCTTCACCGCGGCCGATTGCTGCCGGGCGAAGGTGCAGGCGTCGCGCGACAGCTGCGGCAGATCGCGCAGCGCGTCTGCGAGCGTGGCGGCGATGTTCTCCGCGGTCCAGGCGTCGAAGACGCGTGCCGCGCCGGCCTTCGCCGCCGCTTCGCTGAAGGCCACGCGCGGCGCCACGAAGGGAATGCCGAGCAGTCCGGCCTCGTCGGCGATACCCGAGCCGCGCAGCGCATAGTAGTCCGGCGAATAGGGCAACAGCACCAGGTCGGCGGCGCGCAGCCGGTCGTCGTAATCGTCGATCCCTTGCGGCGTGATTGTCAGCTCGGCGTTGCCATGTGCTTTCGCCGCTCGCGCGAGGTCGCCGAGGTCGAGCCGGGCGGTCTCGTCGCAGCTGCCGGCGATCGTCCAGTGCACGGCGATGTTGTGCGCGGCGATCCGGCGCATGACCTCGGCTACGAACTGCACGCCTTTACGGCGGGCGAAATGGCCGACCACGGCGATGTTGGGGACCCGATCCTCCGCGGCGCGCGCAGCGGCCGGCAGCAGCTCCCGTCGCAGCGCGAGAAACGGCAGCCACTCGAACGAGCCGCACTGCAGATCATGGTAGCGCCCGACGTAATCGGCCTCCGAGACCAGGAACGTGGCGCGATCGCCGAACAAGGCGCGGAGCCGGTCGAAAGCGGCAGCGAGAGCCGCGGTCGAGCCGCAGGCCGTGCTGAATTCATCGTCCTGCGGCGGCGTGTTCAGCCAGACCGCGAGCCGCGGCCGACGTTCAGGCGCGCGGCCCGCCGCCCAGGCGGCAAGGCCATTGAGCGCGAAATGGGTGGTGTGCGCGAGGATCAGGATATCGTCTGCGTCGGTCTCACGCAGCGGTTGGGCCAGTTCGTCACGAAAGCGCCGTTGCAAGGCGCGCAGCCGGCCCTGGGCGAGCCGCCCGTGCGCGGGGATCGCGCCATAAGGCCAGGTCGTGAAAACCTTCTCGACCGGAAAGATGTCGATGGCGTCGAACGAACACCTAGCGCTGCCGTGAACGCGGATATCGAAGCCGCTGGCGTGCGCCGCCTCGACCCAGCCGACCACGGCGGGGCGATGGTGGCCGTTGCCATCGGCGAGGCCTGGGTCGATCACGATGGCGGTGTTCACGACGCGGCCTCCGGGGACAATAACGCGGCGGCAGCCGGGGTCGTGCCGGACCGCGGGGGGGTGGGGATGGAGCGTCGCAGCTTGTGACGAAAACTCGGCAGCCACGCGTTGCGGTTGGCCGCGGCGCGCATGTCGCGACCGCTCACTTGGCTCAGCCAGTCCAGCAGGCGCAGCCGGTGCGGGATGGCCCTGGCGAGCACCAGGGCGTGAATCGCCTCCGCCTCGGCCGGCGTGCGGGTGGCGGCGTCGACCGCGGCGGCGACCGCGGCGCTTTGCGGCGGCACGATGGTGACGTAGCGCGGATCGTACATTTCGTGGCGGCCGCCGCGCGACAGCGTCGAGATCACCGGCACGCCGCAGAACAGGTATTCGGCCGAGGCGAAATTGCCGCCTTCCTCCGCCGACAGGATCAACCCGCAATGAGACTGCCGCGCGATCTCGGCGACCTCGTCGTTCTCCGCCCAGCGTATCCGGCCGTCGGCGTCGAGATTGCTCCAGGCGACATCCTCGTATCCCTTGAGTTCGGCGGCATTGCCATCGTCGAGCACGTCATAGGTGATGAGCGCGATGCGGCGCACGCCCCACGCCAGCGCGTGGCGCTTGAACGGCGCGAGATTGGCGGTGTGAACCGCCGCATAGCGTTTTTCGGCCCTGGCGTCGGGCCGGAACACGGATTCGTCGACCAGGGCATTGCGATGGACGAACAGGGCCTTGAGCCCGCGCCCCTGCAGCAGCGCCGCGTCCGACGCACGCTGGCACAGGAACGTCACGCTCACGCCGGGGTGACGCGTCGTCACCTGCAGGTGAAAACCCGCGAGGTCCGGAGCGATGTTGGGCACATGCCAGGCCGTATTGACCAGGAGATGGAAGGGCTGTCCGGCGGCCTCGCGCAGGCACATCTGAAACCCGGATTGCTGCAGCCATCCCGAGCTGATGACATAGACCAAGGGGTCATCCAGAAGCTTCAGGAAATTGGTCCCAGTCGCCACGCCGGTCTCCCGTTGGGCCGCGGCGCATCGTGCCGACGGCCGTGCCCCTGCACCGTTGGTCTACTAGCGGACTGGCGCGGAATTGGCCAAGGCAATTTTGGCGTCAACCGGCTGGGCGCCGGCGGTCCGCGGCCGTATCGTTACCGCATCAACCGCGAACCGAATCCTGCCATAGGACGCGACGCGGATCTCGATGGCCGAATTCATGTCCTCAAGCGCAATTGCAATGGGGAATTTGAACGTCCTCATCAGGCTCGTCCCGAGCCTCATCCGGTGACGCGACCTCACCGCGTTGCCCAGGACCAATTCGATCTGGCCGATGCGAGCATATCGGCCGATCAGGCCTATGGCTGGCCCCTTGCCGGCGATGCCGCGGATGGCAATCTCGGCGCCGTAGGTCCCGGCCCGCAGCCTTTCATAAGGCCCGAACGTGATCCTTTCATTGCCGAACCACCGGCCTTCCGACAGCGTCACGATGGCCGATCCTTCCCGGCGGCCGGCACTGGTCGTCCGCATCCGGTCCAGCCACTGCATCGGCGTGACGGGGGCGCCCGGACTGTAGCCGACCCGCAGCCGCGTCGAATATGGCGCGCGGGTGCAGTTGAAGAACGCCTCCATCAGCTCGCGATAGTGCGCGTTGGCGCCGTTCAGGCCGACCACCCGCCGCGGCGACAGCCCGGAGGCAAGCTGCTCGTCTTCCTCGGCGAGCAGGTCGTGGATTTGCCGGTACAGATCCAGTGCGCGCGCAGGAGGCAGCGCCTCGGGGACGCCGAAATTGATGATGAACTCCTCGGCCTCGGCGAAAGTCTCGGGCGGGCGCGGCGCGCCCGGATCGACGACCCGGGGAATCGTGGTGAAGCCGAGCGAGTTCCAGCTGGTTGCGAACCTTGCAAAGATGTCGTCGCGCTGCCCGATCCAGCACAGTCTCAGGTCGCGCGGAGCGTTGACGTAGTGATCGAGCAGAAACGGCAGCACATGCGCCACCGACACCGGCTCGGGGCCGAACATCGCGACCTCGTCGGGCGTCTTCATGGGCGCGCCGACCTCCTGCTCGAGCGTGCGGATGTAGTCGGCGTTCAGGCCGCCCGCCAGGCTGAGCTCCTCGATCGCCTCGTCCGGGCGGCCCCAGCTCGCCGCCTGCTCGGCGATGCCGGGCACGGTGACGCGATCGACGAAATCCTCGATCGGGTCTTCTATCAGGGTGTGGGCGTGCTTCGGGGTGACCTGCCGGGTATGGTCGCAGTGATAGTTGAACACATGCGGCAGCGCGTCGCCGATCGCGCCCCGCAGCAATGACAGCCGCTTGCTGAGGTTGGAGTCGAGGTGCCAGCCCCGCAGCATGGCTTCGTGGAAGCCGTGGATGGCGAACAGGTCGTCCCGCAGCACCAGCTGAAAGTCGCCCGGCGCGTCGTAGCGAATGATGTCGCTGCCGCGGACGATTTCGTTGAGATGAAAGGTCTCGCCCCAGCACCGGACCTGGTCGATGGTCTGCCGCGGGTTCAGCCGGTCGCAGGTCTCCCACAGGCTCTCGGGCACCTCGAAACGCGCCGTACCGTAGAATCCGTCCGCCAGCTCCGAAGCGATCTCCGTCAGCGACCGGCCATCGCGCGGCGCGAAGATCACGTCGGCGTTGGTCGACAGGATCCAGCGATTGCGCGGGTTGGAACGGCGGATCGCGATGTTGCGCGAAAGCCCTTCGAGCACCGCAAGCGGCGTCCTGCCCCGAAAGTGCCGGTCGTGGATCTGCGGGCGAACCCTGAAGACACGCAGCAGGGCGCAGGCGCGGGCCGTGAGCGTGTCACGGATGGCTTCCGGGAAGGTGGGAAAGTCATTGGGGGTGTTGTAGTCGACGAACAGGATTTCGTCGTCCGCGGTCAGGACCTCGGCCATGCAATTGAGGCTGAGCGCCGCGCGCTTGTGCAGGTTGTAGCCGTAACTGTCGTTTCTGCCGTAAACAACGATCGAAATCATGGGACCACGGCTCGGAAATGTCGGGGGCACGCGGAGTTCGCATCAAATCGGATGTTTATCGATCCGAGCTATATCAAGCCTTGGCCGCGCCGTCGCCAGCCCATTTGCGGGATGGATGTCCGGCGGCCGCGCGCCATCGCCGGGACGCGGGAGAGCGCATGTCGCGATCGGTCGTGAGGCGTCAGCTGCATCCGATGGCGGGGCTTGAGGCGACATCGCTTCGGGGCTGGCGCCAGCATCACGCGAGACTAGGGTGGGGCGGTAATATCGCCGTGCCGGCGACGCCCAGCCGCAGCTCGCGCGGGTGTCGATCGGCGTCGTCCACGCGCGTGGCGCTTGGGCCTTATGGTTAAGCAGGTGAGCGGCGCGCATGGCCCGATGCGTCATGCGCATGCGAAATCCGCGCTTCCACGCTCTCGCGTCCCGACGACAGGAAAATCCTCCGAACCGCGACCGCGGCGAACGGGTTTTCCTGAACCGCGTGAGCGAGCCTGCGGCGGCGCGCCGCAGGCTCGCGCGCATGGCACCGATGCCAGAAAGCAAGCGGTATTGCAATCGCCGGGATATCGCTCGATATCCGGTTTTCCACCCCGTTTGGCCCCTGTTCCAACCGCTCCCTGGTCGACCGCGATGCCCGCTTCAAGCCCCACCGCCGCCACCGCCTCCCATTCCCACGTCCGCGCCGCGGCTGCCGACCGCGAACTGCCGTCGCTGACGCCGCTGCGCGGCGTCGCCGCGCTGTGGGTGGTGCTCTATCACTACGCGGTGTCGTTCCTGCCGGCGCTTCACGT
>JBKQQE010000361.1:0-5218 GCA_052326245.1 Xanthobacteraceae bacterium
ATGCCTGCGCCGGCACCAGCAGGAACGCGTGATTGAGGATATAGTTGCCGTATCCTTCGGCTTCGGCCGCGGCGCGCTCGAAGGGATCGGCTCGCAGGTCTTCGATCAGCGGCACCCGCAATGCCACCGGCGGCTGCGACCACGTCTTGAAGCCAATGGCATTCTGCTGCAGGAATAGCAGCTTCCACCGCTCATAGCGCACGGCGGCGATGTTGCCGTCGTCCGTCCAGTAGAAAAACTCCTTGCGGGGATCCGCCCCGGAGCCGTCCAGCAGAGGACGCAGGTTGTATCCATCCAGGTGAACCTTGAAGGTTTTGCCCGCCGCTTCGTAGCCGGTCAGCAGCTTCTGCGCGATATCAGGTTCGCCAGCCGCCGCCACGAGCGTCGGCACCCAGT
Organism: Xanthobacteraceae bacterium; assembly: GCA_052326245.1. Lineage (GTDB taxonomy): Bacteria > Pseudomonadota > Alphaproteobacteria > Rhizobiales > Xanthobacteraceae > Bradyrhizobium_A. The sequence continues at coordinate 397 of JBKQQE010000361.1, forward strand.
CTTCTTGCGACACTATACCGTTGATCTCAGTGCCCGGCTTGATGACGCCGGGCCAGCGGATCACGCCGGGGACGCGGTAGCCGCCCTCCCAGCTCGAGTTCTTCTCGCCGCGAAATGGCGTGGTGCCGCCATCCGGCCACGAGAATTCCTCCGCACCGTTGTCGGTTGTATAGAGTACGATCGTGTTCCCGGCGATGCCAAGGTCATCGAGCTGCTTCAGCAACTGGCCGACCATGGCATCGTGTTCGACCAGGCCATCCGCTGCAACGCCCAAACCGGTCTTGCCGGCCGATTCCGGCTTGAGGTGGGTGTGAATATGCATTCGCGTCGAGTTGAACCAGACGAAGAATGGCTTGTTCGCCCTGTGGCTTTGGTCAATGAACTTCATGGCGCCGGCCAGGAATTCTTCGTCCACGGTCTCCATGCGCTTTTTCGTCAGTGGACCAGTATCCTCGATGGTCTGTTTGCCCACCCGGCCAAAGCGCGGATCCTCGGTTGGATCGTCCTTGTCCGACGCGAACGAATGCAGGACCCCGCGGGGACCAAACCTCTCCCTGAAATTGGGATACTTGGGCGGCTTCGGGTAGTCCGGATTCTCCGGCTCTTCCTCGGCGTTCAGGTGGTAGAGATTTCCGAAGAACTCGTCGAAGCCGTGGACGGTGGGCAGGAACTCGTTGCGGTCGCCCAGGTGATTCTTGCCGAACTGGCCGGTGGCGTAGCCGTGCGGTTTGAGCAGCTCGGCGAGCGTCGGGTCCTTTTCGGACAATCCTTCCTTGGCGCCCGGCAGGCCGACTTTGAGGAGGCCGGTGCGGAACGGCGACTGACCTGTAACGAAGGCCGCCCGCCCGGCGGTGCACGACTGTTGGGCATAAAGGTCGCTGAATATCGCGCCCTCCTTGGCGATGCTGTCAATGTTCGGTGTCTTGAATCCCATCATGCCATGGCTATAGGCGCTGACGTTCCACATGCCGATGTCGTCACCCATGATCACGAGGATGTTGGGATGTTGCTGAGCGGAAGCGGTCGAAAGGCCGAGCGTCATGCCGACGAGTGCCGCGACGAGTGAGGGCACCTTGGAATATCTCGATGATTTCATTTTGCCCTCCAGTTGGAGCAGGCGAACATTCGATCTGTTGAGGCATCGCCTCGGGTCAGTCCTTCGGCAACTTGGCGTCGAGTGAGGTGGATCCGATCTGATTTACCCCCGGCTCAGGCCACTTTGCAAAAGAGGCTGTGTCCCAACCTCCCCGTTGGCCTTTCGGATCGGAATTTTGCCGCTTAACTTGAGCGGTCCACGAGCTGAAACCGCACGGCTCCATCAAATGCAGCCACAATTTTAAGTTACAGCTTAAAGCTACAGCATGACAAAAAGAATGAAGCTGTAAGCGCTGCGGTATGAGTAAGCGGTGCTGTACGAGTAAGCGATGGTGACGTTTCGACTGCGACGGCGGGCCTACGGTAGGTTCGACGCGCGGTGGACCGCCCAAAGGGCTGGAATGCATGGGTTACCTTTGCGATTTCGCCGGCGCCGCCGCTTCCCGGCACGCCCGCGAAGGCGCTGATCGTAAAATAGAAACGCAGTACGCGGCTGCCTTGACGCGGGCGAACCGATGAACCCGTTGCTCACCAGTATCGCAGCTTTCGTCTGCGTCCTCGGGGGCGCTCTGCTCGGCTCGCTTCTTCGCACTATGCTGCCGCAGCAGCACCTGAGCGGAGACACCAGGGATGTGGTCAGGCTCGGAACAGGGCTGATCGCGACGATCGCCGGGCTTGTGCTGGGACTTCTGACCGCGGCGGCAAACTCCACCTACGAAACGCAAAGCGGCCAGATCAAGGAGATTGCGGCCAATATTGTTCTGCTGGACGCCACCTTGGCGCAATACGGACCGGATGCGAATGGCGCTCGCGGCGCACTCAGGCCGGCGCTTGCGACGCTGGCGGATCGCATCTGGCGCGAGAACCGGCCGCAGCCCGGCACACCCGCAGCCTTCGAGGCGAGCGCCGCGGCCGTATCGCTGTTCGACGAGATCCTGAAGCTGTCGCCGCGGAACGACGCCCAACGCTGGCTCAAGGCGCGGGCGATGGATACCGTCAACGACGTGGCGAAAACGCGCATGCTTCTGTTCACGAGATCCGGCGGAGCGATACCGGTGCCGTTTCTCGTGGTACTGATCTGCTGGCTGGCTACTATCTTCGCGAGCTTCACGCTGTTTGCCTCGCAGAATGCCACGACGATGGTCGCTCTCTGCGTTTTTGCGTTCTCCGCCGCTGCGTCTATCTTCCTGATCCTTGAACTGAGCCAGCCGTTTACCGGTCTCATGACGATATCCGACGGACCGCTGCGCAACGCGCTGGCGCCCATGGACCCTTGAGTGGGTGGAGTTTGACTTCGTCCGGTCCTGCTGCCGCGCTGTTCAGCGCCGAATTCTGCGCGAAGACGTGCCCTTCGGATTGGTATTTCTCTCGTATGGAGGCTGTTGCAATGAAGCGATCTCAATTTGTACTGGCGGCTTCGGCGGTATCCATCGTCGCAATTCTTGCGTCTCCGGCAACGGCCCAACAATCGTTGCCTGCGAACGTTGTGCTTCCGACAGACCGTTCGGTGTTGCCGATTCCGGAGCCCCAATACCCCCACAGCACCGTGCTCAACGTGCGCGACGCGTCGCCGCCGCCCCGCTTCGAGGTCAAGGCGCCGCCCAATGCGCCCAACGTGCTCATCGTGCTGATCGACGACATGGGGTTCGGCCAGTCGAGCGCCTTCGGCGGGCCGGTGCACATGCCGACGGTGGAGAGCCTCGCCAACGACGGGCTTCGCTACAACGAATTCCACACCACGGCGCTTTGTTCGCCGACCCGCGCGGCGCTGCTCAGCGGCCGCAATCATCACATGAACAATCTCGGCTCCATCACGGAGACCGCCACCTCGTTTCCCGGACAGACCGGACAGCGTCCCAACAGCGTGGCCTCTGTCGCGGAGATGTTGCGGCTGAACGGCTACAGCACGGCGCATTTCGGCAAGAATCACGAGACAGCCGCCTGGGAAGTAAGCCCGTCCGGGCCGACCGACCGCTGGCCGACGCGTCAGGGCTTCGACAAGTTCTACGGCTTCATGGGCGGCGAAACCAACCAGTGGGCGCCGTTGCTTTACGACGGCATGATCCAGGTGGAGCTCCCGAAGGATCCGAACTACCACTTGATGACCGACATGACCAACCATGCGATCGACTGGATGCAGTACCAGAAGTCGCTGACCCCGGATAAGCCGTTCTTCATCTATTTCGCGCCCGGCGCCACCCACGCGCCGCATCAGGTGCCGAAAGAGTGGATCGCCAGGTACAAAGGCAAGTTCGACCAGGGCTGGGACGCGATGCGCGAGCAGACGCTGGCACGGCAGATCAAGCTCGGCGTGGTGCCCCCGGGCACGAAGCTCGCCCCCAAGCCGGAAGCCATCAAGGATTGGACGGCCCTGAGCCCGGACGAGCAGAAGCTGTTTGCGCGCCAGATGGAGGTGTTCGCTGCGTTCGGCGAATACGCCGACACCGAGATCGGCCGGCTGGTCGAGGCCATCAGCGCGACCGGCGAGCTGGACAATACGCTGGTCTTCTACATCGTCGGCGACAATGGAGCCAGCGCCGAAGGCGGCATGAACGGGCTGTTCAACGAGATGACGTATTTCAACGGCGTCAGGGAGACGGTCCCCGACATCCTCAAGCACTATGACGATCTTGGCAGTCCGTCGACCTACAGCCATTATGCGGCGGGCTGGGCGGTCGCCGGCGATACGCCCTTCACCTGGACCAAGCAGGTCGCATCGAGCTACGGCGGCACCCGCAATGGCATGGTTGTCCGCTGGCCGAAGGGCATCGCCGCGAAGGGCGAAGTGCGGTCGCAGTGGCACCATGTCATCGACATCGTCCCCACGATCCTCGAGGCGGCCGGCCTGCCTGAGCCGAAGATCGTAAACGGGACCGTTCAAACGCCCATCGAAGGCGTCAGCATGGCCTACACCTTTGCCGACCCGAAGGCTCCCAGCAGGCATGTCACGCAGTATTTCGAGATCTTCGGCAACCGTGCCATCTACAACGATGGCTGGCTGGCCGGCACCGTTCACAGGGCCGCGTGGGAAATGAAGCCGCGCGCAACGCTCGAGAACGACAAGTGGGAACTCTACGACACGCGTTCGGATTTCAGCCTGGTCAACGATCTTGCCGCGAAGAACCCGGACAAATTGAAAGAGATGCAGGATCTCTTCTTGAAGGAAGCGATCGCCAATTCCGTGCTGCCGATCGATGATCGAACCGTGGAGCGCATCAATGCCGCCTTGGTGGGCAGGCCCGACCTGATGGCGGGCCGCACGTTCCTGACGGTCCACCAGGGCATGACCGGGATGTCGGAAAATGTCTTCATCAACGTGAAGAACCGCTCTCACGTCATCACGGCGGATGTGGAAGTCCCGAGGGGCGGGGCCAATGGCGTCATCCTCGCGCAGGCCGGGAGGTTCGGCGGCTGGAGCTTCTACCTGAAGGACGGCAAGCCGACATACACTTACAACTGGCTCGGCCTCCAGCGCTACACGGTGGCCGCCAAACAGGCGGTGCCTGCCGGGAAGGCCACCCTCCGCTTCGAATTCGCGTACGACGGAGACGGCATCGGCAAGGGCGGCACGGGGACGCTTTTCGTCAACGGCAAGAGTGTCGCCACCGGCCGGATCGAACACACCCAGTGCTGTGCCTTTTCGGCCGACGAAGGCGCCGACGTGGGCGCGGACGAGGGCACGCCAGTCACCGAGGACTACAAGGTGCCGTTCAAGTTCACCGGCAAG
>JBKQQE010000362.1:0-12896 GCA_052326245.1 Xanthobacteraceae bacterium
CAGCCGGCGGAGCCCCTGCGCTTGGACCGGCGGGAGTCAATCTGGACGCATTCCGTCGAGCGAGGTCCCACTGATTCAGACTCCAGCCCCGAAAGCATTTTCCCGCACACACCAGCCTAACCCGCAGGGACGGTTGTATTCCTCCGCGCCGGGATTTGACTTGGCGAGTTTGCCGATCAATTAAACGTTTATTCGATGCGGCTCCGACTCGGCTATCGCAGTTTGACGCCCCCGCCTAACAATATGCAATATTTTGATTATTTCGCGCGCCGGCGATTAAATCGCCTAACCCCGAAAAACTTATGTCTTACTTTTGTAACCAGGGGCGATAATAATGAAAAGGCTGGATATACTCACCCGATGAATGTAAGCTTCAGTTCATTCAATCCGAGTCGGCGATAGTTGCGCGCGGGGAGAGAGCGTTATGGCTAGTCGGCATGCTCTTGGCCGGGCCGCGTACGTCGTGGCCGGAATGGCAATCTGTGGTGCTACCGTTCCAGCGGGCGCGGAGGTGCTGTATTCCACGTCGGGCGCGAGTGTGACGGGGCTTGGCGATCAGTTGGGGACGGTCTACGACCAGTTCAATCTCAGTCCCTTCACAGGCACCTTCACTGGTTCGGGCGCCTACGAGATCAACCCGTTCACGTTCGTCGTTGGGAACAATTCATACAACCCCATCGTGCCTGTGCCGGCGTTGCTGCTGCCGACGTTGTCCGAGAGTTTCACCATCGATGGCGTGACGCAGACGCTGTACGTTCCTTACAGCATCGTCATTGACAATGCCGACACGCTGTACGTGGGGACCGGACCGTTTCCCCTGACCCCACCGGGATACAATGCAACGCTATTCTTTCCAGGCTATGAGGTGACTATTGTGCCGGGGGCCGTCGGGCCGATCGGAACGGATCCGGGCGGCGTGACGACTTTCGTCGGCGGTTTGTACGCGCAGATTACTGCCGTTCCTGAGCCCTCGACGTGGGCCATGGTGGTTCTCGGCTTTGCCGGAATTGGATTTGCGACTCTCTGTCGCAGGCGGGCGTTGGCCGTCGGTTGAATCCAGGACAGGCGGATTTGACTTAACGACGGGCTGCCGTCCACGGCCGTTTTTGCTTGCAATCTGCTGTCCTTGCGCGCTTTCCAGCACCCACATCGGCAGGTAGCCTTAGATCATGATGCGATAAGATTGAATCGCATCATGATCTCATCTTATTGGTTGAGCATGAGATTTTCGGAAAACCGGTTTCCACTTTTTCGCTAACGCGGCCGTTCCGGTACGGATCATGCGCTAGCCAGCGAAGTTGGGGCTGCCGCCACGGTCTACAGACGACAAAAAGCCGCCCTGGAGCGCAGGGCGGCCTTCGCGTCAGCTATTGATCGGATCAGGCGAGGCGAAGCGACGCCTTGCCCTTCTTGCGGTAGGCCATGAAGCCGACGCCGGCAAAGCCCAGGATCAGCATGCCCCAAGTGGACAGCTCCGGCGCCGCCGACGCGAACGCCACGCCGCCGTAGCGCAGGCCGGCCTGCGGACCGTCGACCGTGTTGAAGCTTTCGCCGTTCGGCAGCGTGGTCGAGCCGAGGCTGTCGGTGATCGACACGATCTGGTTGGGATCGGCGCCGTTGTCGCCGGAACCGCTGGTGGTCGCCGTGACCGCCCACAGCGTCACGGTGCCGTCGGCATTGACGCGGCCGGTCAGGTCGCGCAGACCCGTCGTGGTTTCGGTGTAGTTCCAGCCGGCGACAGTGTATTGCGAACCGATCAGGTTGGACCGCAGCGTGTAGTCCAGCTTCCAGGTGCCGTTGACCAGCGACCATTTCTCGAGGCCGGCGTTCTTGCTGGCGTCGGTGCTGTCGCCTGTGCCTTCGTCGGCGACATACATTGTCGTTGCGTTGGCGAACCAGATGCCGAACGGGGTGTAGTCGGCGGCGGTCTTGGCCGACGAGGTCGAGAAACCGGGCGCGACGCTGATGACGGCCTGACTCGCAGTCGCCGCGGTCGCCAGTTGGCCGCCCGGGTTGCTCACGGTGTAGACGGTGTCGATGCCGTTGCTGCCGCTGCCCTTGGTGAAGTAGAGCTGATTATTGTACGGATCGAGCACGACGTCACGGAAATTGGAGTCCTTGCCGGCCTTGTCGCCCGCAACCGACGTATAGCCCGGATCAATCATCGTGGAATTCGGCGCCGATCCCGGTGTCACGACCTCGAGACCGGTTGAATTTGTCAGCTGGCCCGGCGTGCCGGTGCCGTTGTTGGAATTGCCGACGGTGTAGTAGAGGCCGTTCGGCGCCAGCAGGGCGGAGCGGCCGTTGTTGCCGCCATAGGCCAGCGTCTGGGTGGTGGATACACTGCCCTGGGCCGTCACGGCCACCACAGCGCGGTTAAATGCGTAGGTCTGGTTGGCGCCGGGCGCGAACTGGGCGGTGACCGCGTTGGTGGTGTCCTTGTAGGCGGTCGTGTCGGAGTTGGAGACGTCGAGGTTGCCGACGCCACCGCCGGCGTACCCCATGAAGGTCGCGACAAAGCCGCTGGCGGTGTTGGTGATATTCAGGCCGAGTTCGGACTTCGAGCTGAAACTGGTCGAGACCAGGTTCGGATCGATATTGAGCGTGCTCAGCACGGTGCCGGTGTTGGCATTTTGATCCTGCAGCGTGATCGCCGAGGAGACGCCGAACGAGCCGTCGACCGAGGCGTTGTTCCAGACGGTGTTGAGATTGCCGTTGGACACGGCCGTTGCCGGCACATAAGCGCCGGTCTTAGAAACGGTGCCCGGGAGCTGCGACTGGCCCGCCACCAGGTTCGCCACCGCCCCGGTGTCCTGATAGGTCGTGCTCGAGACCAAAAGAGTGCCGTTGCCGATGAAGTCGGCGTGGGCCTGCGTCGTCGCGGCAAGCGCCACGAGGCTCGATCCGGCCAGCAGCAGCGCGCGGTGCATTTTACCAAGTTCAATAGACATTGCGTCCCCCAGAGAATTAACGTTCCGTTAACTATATATCCGGGGGAGGATGACGCCAAAATGACCGTTTAATTTCAGAATTAACCAGAATGACCCCGGCTGCACCGGATTCAAGCGTCATTTAAATAAGCGGGCAATCCCCCTCAAGCCGGCACCCGAAAACGGCTGCCCCGCACATCGTGCGGCAAACAGCTTTCGCCTGGTTCCCGGTGGCGAGGAATTCGGCGGGCCCTGCCCGCTTCATCGGTCGGCGCCCATCCCGACCGCGCCGCCTATTTAAAATATGACCGGTGCGGACACTTTAATCCACCGGCGCGCGTTGCCGAACGGGTCAACATCCCTGGATTAATTACGGGGCAACGTCCGGAACGCGACAGCGCCGCCCCACGCCGCAGCCATGCGCGCCCGGGGAGGCGGGACATGCGGATAACCGGCGCGCCGGACCTCCGCCGGCCTTCTCTTCGCCTTGTCCTTCACGTTCAGCCGGTTAGGAGCGTTCGGCGTGCCGCGCCCATGATCGTTGTATTTTTGCAACTACAACCCTTTTTCAACTTTGCGCCCCCGATGGGAAGCAAACCCGCTTGCAGCCGAAGGCGCAATCCGTGCATTGTTCCAGCAGTGCCGATGGGCACCAATCATCGTCAGCGGGTCCGACATGGAGATGTCCCTTCGTTGACCAGAACTAGATATTAGAGCTGGTATTTGGGGGCTTCCGAATGAGCAGGACAGGTTTGTCCGCTGCGATTCTCGCTGCGGGTTTTTTGATGTTCCCAACGGGGGCATTCTCGGGCGCGGCGCGTGCCGACGAGGTCACGGACCTCAAGGCGGAAGCCAAGGCGCTGCAGCAGAAGAACGAGGCGCTGGCCAAGCGTCTTGCCGCGATCGAGCAGCGCCAGAAGGAGCTTGACGCAAGCGTAGCCGCAAATCGTCAGCGCGCGCTCAACGCCAACGCCGCCGATATCGGCCTGATGCCGACCAAGGCGGTTCCGTACACGTCCCCTGACGATTCGCTGTGCTGGCATGGCGTCTGCATGTACGGCATCGTCGACATGGGCTTCGGCTACCAGACTCATGGCGCGCCGTTCAACGGCTCGTTCACTCCGGGCGACGCCTACGTCGTGATGAAGAACAGCAACCGCGGCATGTTCCTGGCGTCCCCAAATGCATTGTCCCAGTCCACCATCGGCCTCAAGGGCGAAACCGAAATCCTTCCCGGCCTGAAGGCCCTGTTCAAGATTGATACCGGCTTCGACCCGATGTCGGGGCAGCTGGCGAACAGCCCGGGGAGCTTCGTTCAGAACAACGGCGTCGCGCTCGCCACACAGACCGCCAACGGCGATTCCAGCCGCGCCGGCCAGGCGCTCAACGGCCAGGCGTTGGTGGGCGTGTCGTCGCCGCTGTACGGCACCCTGACCGTCGGTCGCCAGAACACGCTGACGCTCGACCAGATCCTCGCCTACGACCCGATGGGTGGCTCCTATGCCTTTTCGCCGCTCGGGTTCAACGGCGCGTTCGGCGGCGGCGGCGTCACCCAGGACGGGCGGCTTGACCAGTCGATCAAGTATCGCTGGGAATACGGCCCGGTTCATGCCGGCGCCATGTACCAGGTCGGCAACTACGGCAACTCCGGCAACTCGATGTGGCCGCATGATGCCGTCCAGGCCGATATCGGCGCCAGCTATCTGGGCCTCTCGGTCGACGGCACCTTCAGCAAGATCCGCGGCGCCGTGTCCACGGCATTGCTGGGAACGACCGCCAATTTCCTCGGCAACCAGACGCTGGCGGCGACGATCTCCGACAACACCTCCTTCATGGCCACGGCGAAGTACAAGATTGACCGCTTCGAAATCCTCGGCGGCTATGAGCACATCCAGTTCGCCAACCCGCAGAATCCGGCGACGGCCGGCTTCACCGACATCGGTGGCTACGTCATGAGCGTGGTGAACAATGCCGCGTTCCCGAACGACAAGATCATCCAGATGATGTGGATCGGCGGCAAGTACCAGGCCACCAGCAATCTCACCGTGATCGGAACCTACTATCACGAAATCCAGAATGCCTTCGGGACCGGCGCCCTCGCCGGCTGCCACACCAACTTCTCCGGATTCTGCAGCGGCTCCGGGGACATGGCCTCGCTCGTCCTGGACTACACCTTCAACAAGCACTTCGACGTCTATGGCGGCATCATGTACTCGAAGTTCAACGGCGGCCTGGCCAGCGGCTTCCTGAATTCCTGGAACGCCGATCCGACCGTTGGCGCGCGCTACACCTTCTGATCACGCTGCGGCGGCGTCACGACGCCGTACCCGACAACAATCCCGCGAACGCGAGTTCGCGGGATTTTTTTCCGTGCGCCCCCGGGCGACCACTTTCGCGGTGGTCTCAGGCCCGCCCTGGACGCAGGAAGGCGGTGGCACGCCTAGAGCGCGATGGCCTTAGCTTTTCGATTGAGCATGATCTTTTCGGAAAACCGGTGTCCACATTTCGCTAACGCGGCCGTTCCGGTCCGGATCATGCTCTAATAGTCGGTCGACAGCCCGCGCTGCGCCAGCTCAGTGGCAAGCCTTTGCCGAAGCTTGACGATGTCGTCGACGTGAGCGTCGCGAAAACCGTGGACTTCCTCCGCCGTGAATTCGGGCGCGTCCCTGGGCATCTCGGCGTTTCCCCAGGTTTGCAGCACATAATTCAGCATCCGCGCGGTATCGACATCCGACAAGCCCGCATTCGCGACGCCGGGAACCCGCACCAGATAGAGGCGCCCTTCCGGCGTCGACGCGAAATGCCCGACGATGCCGACGAAGGGCGGAATCCGCCCGACTTTGGATCCAGCGCCTTCGATCCCGTGGCAGCCGGAGCAATGCAGGCGATAGAGATACGCGATGGTTTCGCCGGCGGTCGCGGCCTCGGCCCCCGCGAGGGCGAAAGCTCCAAGCAGCGCGCCGGTCAGGATCTTCATTTTGCCAGGTCCATCCGCAGACGCTTCAGGTCCTCGTTGGTCGCCGGCTGCGCCCGCGCCGCCGCGACGTCTGCGGCCTTCACGGCCGCGGGCGCGTGATTGAGGTGGAACACATAGTTGACCACGGCAGCGACGTCGCCGTCGGACAGCGCCTGCTGCGGCGGCATGGCGCCGGTCAGGGTGCTGCCGTCGGTCAACGCGATCGGACCGCTCAGCCCCTTGATCACCACCTTCGCGGGGTAGTCCTTCTGCCGCGCTGCCGCGTTCTTGATGACAAGCGATACCAGCGGCGGGGCAAGTCCCGGCGCCCCGACGCCGCCGGGCTGGTGGCAGGCCTGGCAGGTGTCCGCAAACACCTTGGCGCCGTCGGCCGCATGCGCCGTCGCACCGGGCAGCCACGACAGCCCGATCGAAACCGCCACGGCAAGGGCGCGCCACGCGCTCATTTGCCGTCCGCGACGCCCACGATCACCGAGACTGTGCAGTGATACATGCTCTGGGTGTTGGCCATGCACCAGTTGATGTCGTTGTGGATGCCCATGCGATAGCCAGGCCGCTCGCCGAGATTGCTGTTGCAGAGGCACTGGCCACAGGTGGTCTTGCCGCAGCAGTCGTTGTAGGAGACCAGATAGTTCTTGCCGTCCTGCGGATTGTGGCAGGTGCCGACCCAGGTCACCTTCGACGGCTCCGCGCCGGGCGGACAGGAGGTGGCGCTGCCGCCGCAGCACGAGCAGAGAAAGCCGTCGAGCGCGCAGTAGCGCCAGTAGTCGCATTCGGCATCCGTCGGATCGTGTTTCGGCGTCTCGGCGCGGGCGGTTCCGGAGCGGTCGAACGGCAGCACCGGCAGGATCGCGCCGCCGACCAGCAGCTTGCCGATGGTGCTCAGCGCCGAACGGCGGCCGAGCGTCTGCGCCGAGTGCCGGGCGGCCGTCTCCGCCACCCGGTCGAAGGCTTGCAGCAGCTTCGTAAACAACAAGTCCGACATCCGGCTTCTCCGAACCAGGCGGGCCTAGCGCTGCGCGCTGCCCACGACATCGAGATAGGACTGCACCGACGCGACCCCGAGGTCGCGGGCATTGAACAGGCTTTCCAGCTGCTCGCGGTTGTTGACGAGCCCCTTGGCGCGCACCACGCCCTGGCCGTCCACCAGCACCGCATAGGGCAACCGGCTGACCCGGAAGGTGATGCCGAGATCGCGCGACAGCACGTAGGCGAAGCTCTGCAGCCGGCGCTGCGTCACGAACGCCCGGTGCTCGGCCGGCTCGCCGTCGCTGGCCAGAACAATGTCGAGCCAGGAGCTCTCGGCGGCTGCGACCGACCCCAGGATCGGCAGCAGCTTCTTGCACACCGGACAGGTGGGCGAGAGAAAGAACACCAGCTGCGAACGCGGCCCCGGCGCGCCGATGGCCACCGGTCGCCCGTCCAGCGCCGTCAGGCCGAAGCGCGGCGTCGGCTCGCCAACCTTCGGGCCGGAGTCGGTGATCAGCGCTCCCATCGGCGCGATTCGCTCGAACAGCACGCCGATCTGGCGGGCCAACGCGAACACCATGACCGCCAGAACGATGACCAGGACCCAGAGCAGGACAACAGCGACAACAAGGCCGTCCATGTTCACCTCAGTGATAGGAGTGAGTATCGAGCCGCCTGATCACCGCGGCCGTTCCGATCGCCTTTTCGGCAATCGCGAGCAGCAGGTAGACGATCGCGACGGCGACGCCGCCGATCAGGAAGTCCAGCCAGGCCAGCGGGCGGGCGGTGGTCGGCACGACGAGACACGCCGAAATCGCCAGCAGCACGGCGTTGCGCGCCACCAGGGCCCACGACACCAGCTGGCCCTCGCCACCGCAGCCGCACTCGATCTCGGTGCGGCCGCCCGACAGCGCCAGCGCCATCGCCAGGCCGTAGAGACCGAACAAACCGATGGCGAGCGCGGCGCCGAACGCGCACAGCGAGGGCACCAGCAGCAGAACGATGGCCAGCAATTCGGCGATCACGAACGCGGCCGCCGCGGCCGGCACCATCATGGCCGGCAGCAGGCGATAGTCCGCCAGCGTCGCGGCATAGACCGCGTAATCCTGCACCTTGTCGCTCACCGCCCGCGCCAGCACCACGACGATGAAGCCCGCCGCGACGATGTGGATCAGCGGATCGATGCTCGGGGTCATTGCGGCGCCTCGATCAGGGCCGCGGTCTCGCCGAGCTTGATCTCGCCGGCCGGCGCGATGTTGCGCGTCTGCGCATCCACGGTCAGGCGGACGACCTTGGAGTCCACCGGGTTGATGCCAAACAGGGTGGTGGGATCCGCCGCCGACAGGGTGAGCGAGGTCAGATTGGTGATCGGAGAACGCACCGCCAGACGCTTGTTGCGCAGGTCATAGGCCCAGATCTCGGCGCTGGGGTTCTTGTGGCCGCCGTCCTGTGCATCCCCATGCATCAGGAGATAGGCGATGCCCGCCTTGGCATCCACCGCGAACGGCTGGTAGCCGCCCGGCGCCCAGCCGGCCGGTCCCGCCGCCGCCACATCCAGCGTTTCGGCGATGGCCGCGGTTTCGCCTTCGAGCGAGGCCCGGACCAACTTGCCCTTGAAGCTCAGGAACAGATAGGTGTCGCCGTCCCGCTCGGCGTGGAGGAACAACGGATCGGCGTCAGGATCGAACAGTTTCGATCCGGTCTTGCGGTCCGCCGACCGAAGATTCGCCGCGATGGTGTAGGTCCCCATGGTGCCGTCGCCGCACAGCGTGGTGAACCGCAGCGGGCGCGTCATGGCCGGATAGATGCCGTAGCAACCGGGGGTCGGCATCTCCAACTGCCGCTTGCTCGACAGTTCGATCGCCGTCACCGAGGTGGCGGGCGTCGCGTCCTGGAGCAGGAGCAGGTTGCCGTCGCTGGAGCGTTGAAACAGGCTGCGATAGGTCAGGGCCTGGGCCCGCCGGCTTGGGATCACGACTTCGTCGACGATCTTCAGGGTCTGGTCATCGAATACCTGAACGACGTCGGTGCGCTTGCCGCGCGTCAGCCGTTCGTAAAATGTCGTCGCTACATAGACACGGTGCCTGTCCGGCGCGGCCACCATCATGCCGGCAAAGCCCATCTCGAGCATGCCCTTGAGCTTCAGGTCGGCGCCGTCCAGCAGGTAGATACGGCCGTCGACCATGTGCGGCAGCACGGCGTCGGCCACGTAGACGCGCTTCATGCCGGGCGCGAGCGCAGCCACGCCCGGCGTCTCGACCTTGAGGTCGTCGGCCGCCCCGGCCGTGATCCCGAGGGCCAGAAACGTCAGCGCCAGACCCAGCCGATTCAATGACATCGATCCGCTCCGTCAGCGACAAAAGCGCCGTTTCTCGGCACGGTCGAAAGAGATCCGCCATCGACCCATGGCGCGGTGACCGTGTCCCGCAGCGCCATCCTAAGGTACCGCGGCGCCCGCGCGGTATGATGCAGATGTATCACGGTCGCCTCAACCCTCCCTCCGGCGTCAGCGCCACAATTTTTCCTCGCCGACATACGCGCTCCCCGGCAGCGGGCCGGGACGAAGAAAGGCGTTCAGCACGTTGCGCATCACGACACCGACATTGTTGTTGCCGTCGTTGTCCGGCAGCGCCTGGCTCCATGCGATCGATCCGATCGCAAGGCAGGCGCCGTCATGCGCCGTCGTGAAATACGTCATATCGGCCCTGACCATGGGATCCTGGGTTCCGCCGCGTCCGGGGAATGCGTAGGTGATCTCTTCGGAGACCAGCGGATAGTTGTCGGAGTGACCGTGCGACGACGCCAGCAGCAGGGCGTGCGGCGGGGTCCCGAGCGCCAGGTCGTAGCGGTCGATCTCGATGCCCGCCGCGCCCCCGAGGCCCAGTCCGAAATCGCCGATCTTCTCCTGCGGGCCGATCCCCTCGAAGATCCAGGCCGCGCGGCGGTGGAAGGAATCCGGCATGCGCTCGAACGGCTGGCTCTCGTCCATGCCTTCGGACGTAAATCCGACGCCGACGATTTTCTGCGGCGCGCGGCCGCGCGACCGCCACAGCCCGGACCGTTCGCCGGTGCTGGTCAGGTAGCTCTCGCCCGGATCGGCCTGCCAGGCGCGCGAGCCGGTATCGAGCTTGCGCACCTCCATGCAGTGGGGCTCTCCCGCGCGCAGACCCGAAACCCAGTAGTAGCCATTGCCGCCGGCATAGATCAGCCGCCCGCCGCCGCAAAGATAGTCCTCTGTCGCATCCATCATTCGTTCCGAATAATATTCCGGATGCGTGCAGTTGATGACGGCGCGATAGGGGCGCAGCGCATCCACGCCCTCGGCGTGGAGATCATGATCGGTCAGGATCTCGTAGTCGTAGCCGGCACGCTCGAGCCACCACAGCAGCGACAGATCGGCCGGCAGCCCCCAGGTGACGCCCGTCGCGCTGTTGCGATGTCTCGGCCGCACATTGAGGATCGGTCGACGCCAGGACGAATAGCAGCAGCCCGCGCCATCCGAATGATGATCGTAGGTCGAAAGGCCGAATTCCTGCAGCTTGTAGAACTCGACGTCGGCCTCGGTGAAAATCGGCGTGTGCGCGGTGATCGCCTGCGCGATCGGGGCATCGAAGGCGAGGCGCTCGTTGGCATAGGCCAAGTAGGTGAAAGTTGCCATCAGCACCGCCAGCGGCGCCTTCGGCTCGCGCGCGCGGACGAAGAACGGGATGTGGTCTTCGGCTTCCCCGGCGCGCAGCCGCAGCGCATAGACGCCGCTCTTGAAGTCGGCCGGAATCCGGAAGGTCAGGCTCGGCGACCACAGACAATCGGTCAGGGCATCGTCGTGAAACGCGATCCCACCATATTGGGTGGGATCGAGACGAAAGCTGTCAGACCGGCCGGCCCAGTTCCAGCCGGTCATTCCCCGCACCGGCCGATTGATGCCCTGCGCGTGAAGCCCGTGCGGCCCGGTGTCGACAATGGTGTCGCCGATGCCGGTGTCGGTGTAGCCCGCCGTGGTGTCCCAATGCGCCGCGAGCACCTCCCGCCGCGGAATTTCACCGCGCGACAGCGCTTCGATCAAGTCAGGCGCCAGCGCTTCACTTGCCATGCCCGGGCGGTCGATCTTGCCTGAATAGAGCATGCCGACGAAGCGGCCCCGACGATCATTCTCCTCGCTGGCGCCGGCCCACAGAAACGGGATGGCCGGACCGGGATCGAGCGGGCCGACGCGGAGCGTTTCCACGACCCGCGACTCGTAGTCGATCGGGGTCACCGGCCCGACCTGCGAATTGTATCGATTGACCGCGCCGATCTGGTAAAGCCGCGCCTCGCGCGTTGCCGCGCTGAAGCTCGCCGCCACGAAATACCACGACCGGGCGCGCAGCGGAATCTCCGCGCTGGCATGATCGATCACCGAGCCGTCGCCGACCCAGAATTCGAGGCGCCCGTCGGTGTTGATGCCGAGCCCGTACCCCTTGCCGGCCATGATGTCCCATTTGGCCAGGATCGCCTGCCGGCTTCCCCCGGGCTTGGTCGGAAACACAAAGGCGTAGAGCGTGAAATCCCCGGCCGGGACGAGACGCTGGGCGGGATCGTCGACGACGGCATAAGAGCCGACCTGGGTGAACTGCCGGCGCACGCCAAGCGTCGACGGAACGTCGCAAACGAACTCCTGCTCGACGAATCCGGGGCCATCGGGGTTCTCGTCGCCATGGATCAGGCGAACGATCCGGGTTTCGACGGTCGCGGTGCCCTCGGCCGAAATCATGAAAGAGAGGGAATCACCCGCCTTGATCGACCACGGGTCGGCATAGCCGTAGAGCTGCTTCTCCGCCATGGCGCGCGACCTTTCAGCTTGCAAGCAAATCGTTGACACGCAGCAGGAACACCGCGTGATAGGCTTCGTTCAGCGTGGCGTAGAGTTTGTCGTCGACCAGGCGCGGCGGATGCCCGGCCCGCCCCGACAGCGCCATCACCCGGTAACTGCACGACGTCAGCGGACCGACGCGAAGGATGGCGTATTTGTCCGGCATCTCCTCGCGGCGAAAGTAGTTGAGCAGCCGGTCCAGCGCGTCCGAATGCTGACCAAGCGGCTTTGCCCGATGCTCCGCGATCAGCTCCGGGGTGATCGACCTCTTCAAGCCGTCGCGCAGCCGTTTGTCGAACAGCCGGCGGTAGATCACCTGCTTGTCGGCGATCTCGATTGCTTCCTCGGGCATCACCTCGCCTCCCTTTTCCGTGCGCGCCGCGCGCCGTTCGCTCTTTTTCCGGTTCCTGAAGGCGCGGAACTGCGCCTTGACGCCGGTCAGGCCGTCGCGCGCGGTGAGCGCCACGACGATCATCACCGCGGTGACGATGATGATGCGCAACGGACCGAGACCGATCAGCCCCTTGTCGATCAGCACGACGATCGCCGTGCCGAGCACGGCGCCTTCCGATCGACCCAATCCGCCGATCACGATCATCGCGAACAGCAGCAGCAGCTGATCCAGCGAAAACACCGCCAGCGAGATCGACCGGTAGAACATCGCGTAGAAGGCGCCGATGGCGCCGAGCGCGCTCGACGCCAGCACGAACACCCACCACCGGGCGCGACGGTAATCGATCCCGATCGCCTCGGAAAAGGCTTCGTCCTCGCGCGCGCTCTGCATCAGCAGCCCGAGTCGCTCGCTGTTGATCAGGCGAAACACCAGAAGGGCCGCCAGTAGCAGCAGGAACGCGGCGCCGAACCCGACCAGGAGCCCCGGGCGCTGCAGATGCCAGTCCGCCGGAATGAACGAGTCGACATTGTTGATGCTGCTGTTGGTGGGCGCGAGCGCCTTGATCTGCGTGATCGAAACCCGGCAGATCTCCGCAATGCCGAGCGTGAGCAGCGCGTAGTAGAGCCCGTCGAGCCGCGTCGACGGCAGCGCGAGGAACAGCCCGAACACGAAGCCGACCAGGGCGCCGACCGGCATCATCAGCGGCCAGGGAACGCCGAGATAGACATTGGCCGCCGCGGCGGCATAGCCGCACAGCCCGACCACGGCCATGGTAGC
>JBKQQE010000363.1:0-3222 GCA_052326245.1 Xanthobacteraceae bacterium
CGGGTGGAGGGACCTTCTGAACGGTTCACTCGAAGGGCGACGGCGTGGCACCGTCGGAGCACCCGCGCATCCTTCGAGGCTCGCTTCGCTCGCTCAGGATGACGCTTCAAGAGCGCGCACCTCAGGATGACGCTTCGAGACCGAAACGCCTACTCCTTCACCACACCTACTCCTTCACCACATAGGTGTAGAACCGGACGCTGCCGTCGGCCTGCGCCTCCTTGTAGACGCCCTGGATTTCCGCCTCGAAGCCGGGAAACAGATTGGCGCTCTTCTCGAACATCTTCAGGTAGTCGAGCATCGGTCGCGCCCGCGCATCGAGCCGCTCGCCGGGCACGATGGTGGCGATGCCGGGCGGGTAGACCACGAACAGCGTGGTGGCGATGCGGCCGTCGATCTGGTCGATCGGCAGGTAGTCGACATTGTTGCGCACCAGCTGGCGCACCGCCTCGTGCGGCGGCATCGCCAGCACCGGCAGATGCTGCGGCGAGAACTGCGCCCGCTGCAGCGAACTGGTCATGGCGTCGCGGAAAAAGCCGTGCATGTCCGCGCACAGGTCGCGCAGCCGCACGCCGGCATAGCGCGCGGGCCGCCGGCGCACGAAATTGCCGATCGCGTCATCGAGCCGCGCATTGGCGTCGTGCAGCCGCTTGAACGCCACCATCGTGCTCAGAAGCGTGCCGGCCTTGCTGGATTCGACGCCCGGCGTCAGCTGGAACAGCAGCGAATTGAGGTCGTTCTTCTCCGGCACCACCTCGTTCTCGCGCAGATACTGCGCCACCACGGGCGCGGGGATGCCGGTAGCGGCGTAGCCGCCGGTTGCGCGATCGAAGCCCGGCGTCAGCACGATCAGCTTGTTGGGATCGGTGATGGCGTAGCCCGGCGCGACATGGCTGAAGCCGTGCCAGGCGGCACCCGGCGCGAGCTCCCAGAAGCGGGGGTGGGTGGCGAGATCGTCGGTCGGCACCTGCTCCCAGGGGATCTCGCGCGCGGCCCCGCCGTCGTGCTCCACCGTGACACGATCCGGCACAAAGGTCTCGAAGAACCAGCGGCGGCTCTCGTCCTGCTCCTTGTCCTCGAACTCGCGCCGCACCGCGCGGATCTTCTTGCGCAGCTCGATGCCGAGCCGCACCGTGTCGTCCCACAGCACCTCGCCCGAGCGGCCCTTCATCATCTGCGCGCCGACGTCGAGCGAGGCGAACAGCGGATAGAACGGCGAGGTCGAGGCGTGCAGCATGAAGAATTCGTTGAAGCGGCGGTGCTCGACGCGGCGGCGCTGGCCCTTGATGTGGCGGTCGCGGATATGGATCTGGGAGGCCTGAGAGAAGCTCGCGAGCTGCTTGTGGGCCGATTGGGTGGCGATGATGCCCGGCGCGTCGGGACCGAGCCCCTCCAGCCCCATGGCGTAGCGGCCGGCGAACAGCGGGTGAAACTTCATGAAGCCGGCCCAGGCCTCGTCGAACAGGATGTAGTCGCACAGATGGCCGATCTTCTCGACCACCAGGCCGGCGTCGATGATGGTGCCGTCATAGGTGCACTGCTCGATCACCGCGACGCGGAACGGCCGCTCGCGCCGCCAGGCCTCGGGGTCGGTGACCAGCGGGTGGGCGCGGATCTTGTCGCGGATCTTCGCCTCGTCCAGCGCCTCGTGATAGATCGGCCCGATCATGCCGTAGGCGTTGCGGTCGGTCTCCAGGAACACCGGAATGGCGTTGCCCAGCATCAGCGCGCCCTGGTGCGCGGCCTTGTGGTTGTTGCGGTCGAACAGCACGAGGTCGCCGTCGGCGACCAGCGCCGAGAGCACCACCTTGTTGGACGACGAGGTGCCGTTGAGCACGAAATAGGTCTTTTCCGCGCCGAAGATCGTCGCCGCCTCGCGCTGCGCCTGCAATGCCGGGCCCTCGTGGACCAGCAGGTCGCCGAGTTCGAGCACCGAATTGTCGAGGTCGTCGCGGAACACGGCCTCGCCGAGATGCTCGACGAAGATGCGGCCGATCGGCGAGCGGTTGTAGAACACCCCGCCGTTGTGGCCGGGGCAGGTCCAGAGCTGGTTGCCGCGCTCGGCGTAGTCCACCAGCGCGCCGAAGAACGGCGTCTTCAGCGTCTCGGCATACTGTTTCAGCCGGCTGACCAGGTTCTTGGCGATGAAGTCGGGCGTCTCCTCGGCGAGGAAGATGTAGCCGTCGATGAAGTCCAGCACCTCGACCGGCAGCTCGTCGAGCCGCTTGCGCCGCACCAGCATCACGATCGGCATTTCCAGGCCGCGCCGGCGCATCAGGTTGATCAGCGCGGCGGTCTTGCCCTCCAGCCCCTTCTTGCCCCAATCCACCACCATGCAGCCGATCGCGGCGTCGGTCTGCACCGCGAGCTCGGCGTCCTCGATGCGCCGGGCCCGGATCACCTCGAAGCCCTGCTTCTCGATCGCGGCGGTGATCTGCGCGAGCCGCGCGCCCTCGAGGTCCTCGGCGTCGAAGGCCGGCGCGCAGATCAGAAACGTGAAGCGCTTGAAGAAGTCCATGGGCGGGGTCTCGCGTGATGGGAATGGCGGACGAGGCGATCAGCGATCTATAGGATATTCCACGGCCCGCGTCTGGCCCATGACGGCGGGCGGGGGGCGGGATCAACAACTGCGCTTGCTCACGCCGGCGCGCCCGCGCATCCTTTGAGGCGCGCAAAGCAACTCGGCTCTCGCCGAGTTGCTTTCCTTTTAAAGTGTCACAAGTCGGGTAAACCCGACTTGTGATGCGCGCACCTTGGATGACGCTTCGAGATTCACTACTTCAAGAGGAGCAAAGCTTCCCCTCAATACTGCCAATGCACCCGCCCACCGAGCACCGAGACCGGGCCGCGGTCGCGGTTGTAGGCGGGGTTGACGATGAGCTGGTAATCGAAGGTCAGCTTGGCGGCGTAGACCGGCAGGCTGTAATAGGTCTCGAGGATCCGCTCGGTGCCGGGATTGGGCAACTGGCCGTCGCCGACCAGGATGCCGAGCCCGCCGGCGTTGAGATAGGCGATATGCTGGGGCGAGATGCCGTTGACCACGCCGGCAAGCCCGACCGTGTCGCCGTCGCGGTTCCACAGCTTGCCCGACACCGACAGGCCCGCCGCCACGCTGCGGTCGACGTCGGTGAACTCGTAGGGCTCGCGCTGGCCGTTGGCCCAGCCGGCGCGGACGAACATGCCGACATTGGGCACCAGCTGCTGCTCGAGATTCATGCTGAG
>JBKQQE010000364.1:0-3285 GCA_052326245.1 Xanthobacteraceae bacterium
GACCGAAGCCGAGCGAGGACGAGCGGCGCTCCATGCTGCGCGACCTGACCGACGTCGGTCCATCCAAGCCCGTTGGCTACCTGCCGCTCCATACGATCAAGAACTTTGTCCAGCTCTCACCGAAAGCCGTTGCCGCTGCCGCGGCCGCCCGCGGCCGGGCGGCCGCGCAGTTCAACACCAAGCAGTGCCGTATCAAGAGCGGCGCACTCTACGTCTACCATCGGAAGGCGCTCGCCCACGTTTTGCAGACGCAGGCCGATGTCGTGGAAGCTGCAGGGCTTCCGCTCGACCCAGATGGTTTTGTGGCGCACATCGCCGCCGTCTGGTTCGAGGCAGACCACCCAGTCTACGCCGTCATCAAGACCGCGTTCGCGGACATATACCGACGTGACGCCTACTGACGCCATCCGTTCGGAGCGGCGACCTTCATCGGAGGCCTACCGAAAGCCTAGGCCGGGCGCTGCGCCACCATGTCCCGGGACAGGCTCTCTTGCTGGGCTTTGTGGATCGACGACGGAACGACGCCGAAGTACTTGCGGAATACCCGGCTGAAATGCGACGAGCTCGAAAAGCCCCACGAGAACGCGACATCCGTAATCGTCTTGCCGCCCTGGGTCTCCAGCTCCTGGCGGCAGTTCTGCAGCCTGGCCCGCCAGATATAGTCGCTGACGGTCATGCCCTTGTCGCTGAATAACATGTGCAGATAGCGTTTGGTGCAGCCCAGCGCCGCGGAAATCTCGTCGATGCTGAGATCAGGGTCGCGCAAATGCTCGCGGATGAAGGTCTGGGCCCGCTCATACAACACCGCGGGGCCGCTGCGATCGAACATCGTACCGGCCTCGCGAAGGGGCAGCAGCAGGAGATCGAGCAGCGTATCGGCGACACCGATGGCGGTATGCGGTGACAGTTTTGAGGCTTCGTCAAAGGCCGTGTGAACGAAGTCATGGGCGATCCGGCCGGTGCCGGTGCGGGCGGAAATTTTGCATGCCGGCATCTGCGCCGTTTGGAACCCACGTTCCTGCAGCAATTCCGTCGGGACGATGACGACCTCGTGTCGGGTCAGCGACGGACTGATGATGACATGCGGACAGGATACGTCATAGGCAAGACAATCACCGGGTATCAGGTCGATGCGCCGGCCATTTTGTTCGAAATGGGAAACGCCGTGGGTCTGGAACAGAATTTTGACAAACGGGTGCGCCGCTGTCTTCGCCCGGGAAACGGGATGCGCAAGCCGGTGCTGACTGACCTCGATCTGGCAGATCTTCAATCGCGAAACAGTGGTATAGTCGATCTGTCCGTCGAGCGACGCAGCGCCGAGAGGGTCGACGTCAAACTTGCCGCAGAGTTCTGTCAGCGCGTCGGTCCAGGACTGGATCTGCGACTTGGGCGCCAGTCCGGAGGTACTAAGGGAGTGGACTGAGTTTGCCATGATCCAACCATCGTGAATCGGGGTCGCAGGACCCACTCACCGCGAGACGCGCGGAGGCGTTGAAGACAAGTATCTCATTCAATGCGGTCGTTGGCAAAGCGTCACTGATATCCGTTTGACAAAACTTTGACTTAGTTAGGGCGGGCGTTGTCAATCGGAACCTGTGGTTGCGGCGCAGCAACGAAGGACAAGCGCCCGGCAAGCGCGAACGCCCGCGCTTGAGCAAATTGGTCGCCAAATAAAAGTTCATTGAGTTTCTCTTTCAAGCAAACGTGCTTCCCTCTTGGGCAAGTTTCCTGCCGCCGGGCCAGCTAGAAATTGCAGGCGAAAAACAAAAATAGGCGAAACGGGCCGTCGCTGGACGGAAACCCAAGCCAGACGTCTGGAGGAAAGAATTGTGGTGACCGTACCCCCCTAATTCATCGCCGCGTTTCACGGGGAAACACGATCCGAGCGCGGTGTTTTCTCCATGGCGTGCGGAAGCGCCTGCCTGGCGTCGAGGCAGGGTGAGGCGGTACGGCGCTGAATCCATGATTGGCCGTCGGAAACGGGCTGTCGGAAGGATATCTCCGATGCACGAGTTGACGCTGGACGAGCAAAGCCCAGCGATAAGCAACAGAACTTACAACAACCTGGGAGGTTTCGTTATGCGCAAGGTGCTACTCGCAACCTGTCTTGGCGCTGTCGCGGCATTCGCCGGC
The DNA here is from genome assembly GCA_052326245.1 of Xanthobacteraceae bacterium. Classification (GTDB taxonomy): domain Bacteria; phylum Pseudomonadota; class Alphaproteobacteria; order Rhizobiales; family Xanthobacteraceae; genus Bradyrhizobium_A. Next base: position 2,134 of record JBKQQE010000364.1, read on the forward strand.
GGCGCGGCCAATGCCAACGACGATCTGATCAAAATGTCGCAAAACCCAAAGGACTGGGTGATGCCGGCGGGCGACTACGCCAATCAGCGCTACTCTAAACTCAATCAGATCACCGCGGCCAATGTCGGCAAGCTGCAGGTCGCCTGGACATTCTCGACCGGCGTGTTGCGCGGTCACGAGGGTGGACCGCTCATCGTCGGCAACACGATGTACGTCCACACCCCGTTCCCGAACAAGGTCTATGCTCTTGACCTGGCCAACGACAACAAGATTGTCTGGAAATACGAGCCCAAGCAGGATCCGAACGTCATCCCGGTGATGTGCTGCGACACGGTCAATCGCGGCGTCGCCTATGGCAACGGCATGATCTTCCTGCACCAGGCCGACACCACGCTGGTGGCGCTCGACGCCAAGACCGGCAAGGTGGTCTGGACCGCGAAGAACGGCGATCCCTCCAAGGGCTCGACCGGCACCTCCGCGCCGCTGGTGGTCAAGGACAAGGTGCTGGTCGGAATTTCCGGCGGCGAATTCGGCGTGCAATGCCATGTCACCGCTTACGATATCAAGACCGGGAAGCAGGCATGGCGGGCATTTTCCGAAGGGCCGGACGACCAGATCCTGGTCGATCCGCAGAAAACCACCGCGCTCGGCAAGCCGGTCGGCAAGGATTCCAGCCTCGCGACTTGGCAGGGCGACCAATGGAAGATCGGCGGCGGTTGCACATGGGGCTGGATCTCCTACGATCCCAGCCTGAACCTGGTCTACTACGGCTCGGGCAATCCCTCGACCTGGAACCCGAAGCAGCGTCCGGGCGACAACAAGTGGTCGATGACGATCTGGGCGCGTGACCCGGACACCGGCGTCGCCAAGTGGGTCTACCAGATGACGCCCCATGACGAATGGGATTACGACGGCGTCAACGAAATGATCCTGACCGACCAGCAGGTCAACGGTGCCCCGCGCAAGCTGTTGACCCATTTCGATCGCAACGGCCTCGGCTATACGCTGGATCGAGTTACCGGCGAATTGCTGGTGGCCAACAAGTACGATCCGAAGGTCAACTGGACCAGCGGCGTCGACATGGACAAGAACTCGCCGACCTACGGCCGTCCAAAGGTTCTCGACCAGTACTCGACCGACAAGCAGGGCGAG
>JBKQQE010000365.1:0-4619 GCA_052326245.1 Xanthobacteraceae bacterium
CCCGAGACCTCATTCGTGGCGTCGGTGCTGTTCGAATTCATTCATGCCACAACGATGCCGGCGTTCATGCTGATCGCGGGCTGGGCCGCGGTGAGATCGCTGCGAGGACGGAGTCCCGGTCAATTCCTGTGGGAACGAGTGAAGCGCCTGTTCGTGCCGCTGGTGTTCGGCGTCGCTACGTTTGGCTCCGTCATCAAGTACCTCGAGCTGGCGGACGGTCGCGACATGGGCCTTGCGGGCTTCCGGCCGGCCGACACTTTCGAGGTTCTGCTGAAACTGCACCGCCCGGCCACATTTCTCGACTTCCTTCCTCGCTATCTGAGCCGGACCAATCTGCTGACTTGGTCACATCTCTGGTTTCTCGCCTATCTGTTCGTGTTCTCGGTTTTGCTGCTGCCGGTATTGCTGAGCCTGGCGCGGCGCGTGCCGCGCGAATCCGTTCCTTCCGCATTCGTCGTGTACATTCCCGGTCTGCTCCTGGTGGCGCTGCTTGTCGGCCTCGGCGGCTACTGGCCTTTCCTGCCGAGGCTGATCGGGGATTGGGGCAACCTGTCCTTCTATGGTCTCTGTTTCCTGTTCGGCGCGGTGATCGCGGCGTGGCCCGGGTTCGAGGTCCGGCTGCGCGCCCAGGCGCCGCTGTTCGTCGTGCTGATGCTGGGCGCCTTTGCCGGCCTGATCGTCTACGGCGAATCCACGATCGGACGGATCTGCGCCGGGTTGACCGCGTGGGGCGGTACGGCGACGGCGCTCAGCTTTGCGGCCCGCTTCAGCCCGCGGCCCTCGCCGGCGCTCGCCTGGCTGAGCGAAGCGGCGCTCCCGATCTACATCATTCATCACGCGCCGTTGCTGTTGATCGCCGTCGCCGTGTTGCCGCTGGCGTTGCCGCTCGCGGTCAAGATCGTGATCATCTGGATGGGCGCGACAGCGGTCTCGCTGCTGGCCTATCAATGGCTGATCCGGCCGTGGCCGCCGATGCGGTTTCTGATGGGCATGCAAGCGCAGCCCGCATTGGCGCCGACGCCGGTCGCCGCCGCGCCGTCAGCCCTGTAAAATTCCACGGCATCCGCGAACCGTCGACGGGCGCTCGCCGAGAGCGCGATAGCCTTAGAGTGAATCGCTATCGCGCTCTGGCTTTCTTGATTGAGCATGATCTTTTCGGAAAACCGGTGTCCACTTTTCCGGATCATGCTCTTGCTGCCCGTCAGGCCTATGCGTTCGCTCCAAGCGAAGGCACCTCGTTGAGGGCATAGAACTGCACGCGGCCGACGCGGCCCTTCACCGTTGCTTCCTGCAGGGTCTCGCCGCCCAATTCCAGCCCCGCCGCCTCGGCCGCCTGGCGCGAGATGACGAGCGCGCAGTCGTATTCCTTGGTCAGACCTTCCAGCCGCGCGCAGGTGTTCACCGTGTCGCCGATCGCGGTGATGATCTGCGAGCGCGGCGGTCCCATGGCGCCGACGATGGCCTCGCTGAAGTGAATGCCGATGCCGATGCGCAGCGGCCGGGACATCGCGGCGGCCATCTCGCGGTTGAGGCGCTCGACCCGGGTCAGCATGGCGCCCGCGCCGCGGACCGCGTCGCGCGCGCCCTTTGCCGGCTCGCCGGCGAGGCCGTAAAGCGCCATCAGCCCGTCGCCCGTGAATTGCGAGTAGTGCCCGTTGCTGTCCTGCAGCGCCTGGGTCAGTTCCCGGAAGAAGTGATTGAGCAGGAACAGCACGTCGTAGGGCATGCGGGCTTCGCCGATCCCGGTCGAGCCGCGCAGGTCGACGAACATCACCGTCACCAGCCGCTCGCTGCCCTCGAGCCCGCCGCGCGCCGCGCCGTCGCTCGCGGTGGCGTCGGCCGCCAGCAGCGGCATGATGGCGATGTCCTTGGTGGGGTAGACCTGGCAGGCCAGCCGCGTCGCCGGCGACGCCTGGATCCGCGCCAGCGCCCGCGCCTCCAGCGCTTCCGGCGCCGGCAGGTCGTCGAGCCCCTGGGTGACGAGGACGCGGCAGGTGGTGCAGCGGGCGCGGCCGCCGCACACCGCGGCGTGGGGCATGCCGTGGTCGCGCAGGGTTTCCAGCACGCTCGCGCCCGGCTGGATGATGAAGCGGCGGCCAGCGGCGTGGGTCAGGGTGGGCGGCCGCCGCCACCGGTAGCGCGCGCGCCGCGCGGCGCGGGCGCCGAACGGCAGCAGCGTCAGCGCGAGGTGTCCGCCGATCACCGCCCACACGGTGGTGTTCAGGAATTGGATGCTGGCGCTGGGCAGGCTGACGCGCGTGGTGGCGCTGCGCGCATAGTCCGGGTCGCGCGCAGCCTCGCGACGGGTGTGGTTGCCGGCAGCGACGAAGCCGGCCAGCGCCAGCGCCGGCAGCAACAGCGCCAGCGGGCGCAGGACAACGAGCGCGCTCGGGTACCAGGGCCGTGTCCGCAGCCAGAAATGCAGGCCGACGCAGCCATGGGTCCAGACCACGGTGACGGCCACGAATTGCAGCACGGCCTCGAGCGGCTGACGGACCCACCATCTCACCAGCACGGCCGCATAGCTGGGCGTTATGTCGAAGGCGAGCGTTGCAACCTTGGTGCCGACCACATGGAGCGTGACCAGCAGCGGAATGCTGAGACCGAGCCCCAGTTGCCACGCCTCCCAGCGCGACATCCGCAGCGACCGCCGGCGATAGATCGACCACAACGCGTTGCAATAGTGCACGATCCCCGCGGCTGCCAGGATGGCCGTTCCGGGAAGCGTTTTCCATGGCGCCATCAGGGCATCCAGCGTCTCTTCGCCGAACGCGATCGAGACCAGGAGCGCCGCATGCGCGGTGAAATGGCACGCCACGAAGGTGAACAGAGTCAGGCCGCTGGCGAGCCGAAGACCGGTGCGAAGCTGCCCGGAGAAGATGGTCATCGAAGCTGCCCCTGAAGTCCGACCGTCGACCATAGCCAATGAAGCTGCCGCACGAAACCGCGGATGGCGCCCCTCGCGGAGCCAAAAGAAAGCTCCGGACAGCGAACACGCGATACCGTCACAAAATTCCGCGGGCGCGGGCGCTGAAGGCCGTCTTCTTTGCTTCGCTCGCTTTGAAACCGCTGTCGCGGGTTCGGCACAAATTGCGCAGTAGCCGGAAATCCTTCAAGATTGCCATTGCCTGAATCGATCGGAAGTCATGAGAGAATCTCACCCCGCCTTCCCTCCCTGGCGCTGGCTTCGTCGCGCGTTCACCGCTGGCGTGACCGCGCGGATGCTTGCAATGCTGAGTGTGGGGTGCTGCACGGCCTCGGCCGAAGCCTTGCCCGACTTCGCGCAGCTCGCGCGTGCCACTGGCACGCCGCAAATCGCGGGGCTGACGATGGTGTGGCTGGCGCCGTGGGGAGATCCGGCGAAGGCCAATCCCTGGCGCAATATCATCGTGCACCGGACCGAGGGGCCCGCGGGCTCGGCGCGCGGCGGCGCGCTGGAGCAATCCCGCAATCCCACCCGTCGCGGCGTGACGGTCTGGGTCGAAACCGACGGCACGGTCTACTGGGCGGTGCCGGAAAATCTTGTCCCGACCCATGGCGACGGCGCTAACCGCAACGACAACAAGTTCATCGACAACGCCGTCACCTTTCACCACGTGGTGAAGACCAATTCCATCGGCGTCGAGTTCGCTGGCAACTACCCCGACGTTGCTGCGCCCGCGACGCCGGCGCAACTCGCCGCGTGGGACATTCTGGTGCGCGTGCTGCAGGAGCGCTATGGGATTCCAAGCGACCGGATCTACGCCCACAACTGGATCGACTTCAAGGACGCGCGCTACTGCGAGGGCTGCGACCTGGCGCGGCGGGCACGGGAGCTGAACTTCGTGCCCGGGCAGACGCGGTGAGGTGCGAGCGCGCGCGTGACCCGGCTTGCTCCGGCGCGGACCGGCCACCATATTGAGACCATGCGCGCGCCACGAGGAGTGATCATCGATCAGGAGGGCCGGGAGGTCAGTCCCGGGCCGTCGTTCTGGCGAGGCGGATCGTGGCACGGTGGCCCGACGCATTTCGGGCAGCTGCTGGATCGGCTGTTCGACACCTTCGGCCTGCACGGGGCGCCCACACGGGCCCAGCGCATCGCCCGCCTCGAGGCCCTGGCAATCCTCCTCGACGTCGCTTTCGTGGTGCCCGGGACGAAGATCCGCTACGGCATCGAGGGCGTCATCGGCCTCGTCCCCATCGTCGGCGACCTGGTCAGCAAGGTGATTTCGCTGTGGATCGTGCGCGAGGCCCGCGCGCTGGGCGCGCCGTGGCACGTCACCACCCGCATGATCGGCAATGTGGCGCTCGACGGCATCGTCGGGCTGGTGCCGTTCGCCGGTGATGCTTTCGACATCATGTTCCGCGCCAACATCCGCAATGTCCGGCTGTTGCGGCGCTGGCTCGAGCGCCAGCCCTAGGCCGCGGGCTCGGCGGTTCCGTTCCTCACGCGCCGAACGGAGCGACCGCCCCTATCATCAATAGCCCATACAGGCCGACCGGGCCTGCATTGCGTTCACAGTCAAAGGATAGCAGCGGCCAAGCCAGCCTCAGGCGACGGCGCTTTCGCTGTCGAGCGAACGGCGCTCAAGCGGAAAATCGGCGCTGTCGTAGAGGTCACGAATGCCGTTCTTGTCGAA
>JBKQQE010000366.1:0-19878 GCA_052326245.1 Xanthobacteraceae bacterium
CTCGGCCTGATCGATCCGCTCGACCGCGCCATGGAGGTGACGGTCGAATCCATTCGCCCGATTCCCTCGGTCGCGCTGTTGCCGATCGCGCTGATCGCGCTCGGCTTCGGCTATCGCATGGAAATCGCCATCGTGGCGTTTGCCTGCGTCTGGCCGGTGCTGGTGTTCACCCGCGCGGCGGTGCGCGACGTCGAGCCGCGGCTGCTCGAGGTCGCGCGGGCGCTGCGGCTCAGCCCCGCCGCGCGCACCGTGAAGATCGTGGTGCCGGCGGCGCTGCCGCGCATCTTCGTGGCGTTCCGGCTCGCCGCGGGCATCGCGCTGATCGTGGCGGTCACCGTCGAAATCGCGGTCAATCCGCTCGGGCTCGGCGCCGCGATCATGACGGCGCAGCAGGCGTTGCAGCCGGCCCTGATGCTCGCGCTGCTGGTGTGGATCGGCATCGTCGGCTTTGCCCTGAACGCGGGCCTGGTGCTGGCCCAGCGCCGGCTGTTCGGCCGCTTCGCGACGCCGGAGGACGCCCGATGATGCGCGTCGCGATTGTTTGGCGCCTCGTCAGCCTCGCGGTGGCCGCGGGCTTCGTCGCGCTGTGGCAGGTCGTCGCCAATCTGCGGCTGGTCTCGCCGGTGTTCCTGCCCGGGCCGGATCGGGCCTGGGCCGCGCTGGTGCGCGGCTTCGGCAGCGGCGAGCTGCTGGCCAAGCTGCTCGGCACGCTGCAGCACATGGCGCTTGGCTGGCTGCTGGCGTCGATCGCCGGCATCGTGCTCGGCGCGCTGATCGGCTCGTCGCGGGCGATGCGCGCCTATGTGGCGCCGATGCTGGAATTCCTGCGGCCGCTGCCGGCTTCCGCGATCATTCCCGTGGCGATCGCGCTGTTCGGCCTGACCCAGGGCATGGCGCTGTTCGTGATCGCCTTCGGCTCGATCTGGCCGCTGCTGCTCGCGACCATCCACGGCTTCGCCGCGGTCGAGCCGCGGCTCTACGAGGTCGCGCGGGCGCTGCACATGTCGCGGCTTGCGGTGATCTTCAAGATCGGCCTGCCGTCGGCGAGCCCCGACATTCTCGCCGGCATGCGGCTCAGCCTGACGGTGGCGCTCATCCTGTCGGTGGTGTGCGAAATGCTCGCCGGCCTCGACGGGCTCGGCCACTGGGTGCTGCTGTCGGCGCGCTCGTTCCGCTCCGCCGACCTGTTTGCCGGCGTCATCCTGCTCGGCGCGATCGGCTACGTCACCGCGCAAGGCATGTCGCTCGCCGAACGGCGCTTCCTGCGGTGGCGGGGGCGGGGGCACTGACCCCGGCCGGAACGGCGGCGTGGCAGAGGGAGGATTCCGATTTTTGCGAAGAAGGATGGGCCCCGGGCGCGTTCCGCGGGATCGTGCGCGATCCGGCGGCAGGGGCGCTTGCCGCGCCCGGCAAACGTCATTATACGTTCCGCCACGTCGCGCCGCCGGAATCGGGCCCGCTGGGCCGTGGTTACGCAAATGTCTGACAGCATTGCGGTTTTCGACGTAAACGAACCGGTCCACGAAAGTCGGGCGCGTGCCGCGGCCTTGGTGAAATCGATCGTTTGGCTCCCTTCGTCTATCGGTTAGGACGCCACCCTTTCACGGTGGAGAGAGCGGTTCGATTCCGCTAGGGAGCGCCATGGGCGCTTTTTCGCTTTTAAAATCAGGCGCATGGAAAAGGTGGGACAAAAGGTGGGACAATCCTCGTTCACTTTTCTGGCTACATCCGTCCGTCATTTGAGCTTGCGGATTGCCCGGTCGGCGCCGCGCTTGCGGTCGGCAGCGCGGGTGTAGCGCTCCACGTCCTTCAGCGACGTGTGCCCGCTCAGCCCCATGATCTCGTGCGGCGTGCCGCCCTCGTTGGCGACCTCCGTAGTGGATGATTTGCGCACGCCGTGCGCGCTGCAGTGGGGAAGGTTGGCCTGGTTGCACCAGTCGCGCATCGCGTTGCCAAACCCGTTCTTGGTGTAGGGTTTACCCCACTCGGTAACTAGGAACGTGCGCCGGCCGAGCGGAGTCGCGGCGAGCACCTGCTCGAGCACCGGGTGTACGGGGAAGTCAACTTCCATCGGCTTGCGGTCCTCGTTCTTGCCCTGGATGAACCGGAAGCGTCGTTGCTCGAAGCGGTTGCCCTCGTCATCGATCGCCATCGTGGTGTAGATCGCTGCCGGCCCGAGCCGCGGGATGTCCTCGCGGCGCCCGGTGGTGTAGCGGATGAGTTCAAGCGCGAGCCGCGCCTTCGTGCCAACCGGGTGCCGCTGGCGGTACTGTGCGATCTCGGCGGCGGTCCAGGTATGGTGCCCCTGTTCGTTGTATTTGAGGTTCTTCACGCCGATCGTCGGGTCGCGCGGGGTGAGTTCTTCCTCGACCGCCCAGCCGAACAGCGCCCGCAGCGACTTCATGCGCGGGTTGGCCGCGGCCGGGTAGTCCTGCTTCTCGTTACGGATCTTGCGGACGTGGCGGCTCTCCATCCGCGCCACCGGCTTGTCTGCATGCTTCTCGCAGATCGAATCAAGCGAGCGCCGCATCCACGCCTGGGTGCTCTCGGCGTCGAGTGCCTTGAACCTGCCGCTGGCGTAGAACTGCACGCAGAGCCAGCGGAACGAACCTGACCGTATCGCCGCCGGGCCGCGCGCGTGGCCCTCCAGCGCCTCGCCGTACACTTGCATGAATTCATTGGTGAACGGCTGCTCGCGGATCCGGACCTTCTTCCGGCCCGGCACGCGGACGTAATAGCGGCGGGTGCCGTGCCGATCGACGTCGGAGCAGAGATAATCGAGATCAATATGCATACGCCGCTACTCATCCCAAGGGTTGTTCGATTCTGGCGCCGGCGGCTCGGGGCGATCTAGGCGCACCACCACGGCGGCGGCGTTGCCAATGCGGATTTCTACCTCCGGGGCACCAGCCTGCTTCGCTGCGCGGATTGCTCGAGCAATGTCGGATTGCGTGAAGAGGGAGGGGCGGCGTGGCATCGTTGACGTTCCCAGCTGGCGTTTGGGGCCATTGGGCTCCGTCAAAAAGCAGGTTGTAGCTCTGACCTGCTTCCACGGCCTGATACTACCTCTCGGCCTTGATCTGTCCAGCATCAGCAGGCGCATTGGGCTGTGGACAAGCGGCGCGGCGCCATGCCGAGCCAAGGCAAAGAGGTGATGGCTGGGCCGGAAAGCATTTCGCACCCGACATTCGCACGGAAACGAAAGCCCGCCGGAATGGCCGGCGGGCTTTGGGTCGTTAGTTTGCCGTGCGGCGACTCACTGCCGCCGCGAGGTTGCGGATCAGGATTGAGCAAGGATCCGGCGTCGCGCGGCTAGCTCATCGGTTCTCCCGCAACGGCGAATCTCACCGTCATCGGATATCTTAGGACTGTCGGGCCAATAAGCGCGAGCGGCAACCCCGTTTCCACGACCGCCAGACGGGCCTTTTCGGCCCGCGCGCGGTGCCGCTCAGCGGTGCGGACCAGAAGTGCCCGTGGTGTTCCCGCCATTTCCGCCGACGACTTGCTCAAACTTGGCGTCATCGAGCTCGCCGCTTTGCGGCGGCTTGTGCGACACCTGAGCCTCCTTCAGCTTCGACGGCTCTTTCTCCAGTTTGGACGGCTCTTTGCTTGTGCTCATAGTGGTCTCCCTCGGTGTTGCCGCAAGACAGCGCGGCGCGGTAATGTGCCAGCTGTCCCGCTTTGCTCTGGCGCGCCTGTTCGCTGGCCGACACGCCAGCGGTAATATCAAAGCCGAGGTTTCGCCCGGCGTCTATCTAAAGAGCGACCGAATAATCCTACTGACGGTCGCCCCGCTCCAAGCCTCGAATTATGAGCCGCCGTCACGCTTCCCTCCGGCCCCGCCCGTATAACCCCCGCCTGTCACACGGTTGAGCAAAGAGTCGTCAAGCTCGTTCGGGTTGGCCTGTGTCGTGTCCGATTTGGGGCGGACGCCGATCTGGTTGGTGTCAATGGTTTCCGACTGACTGGGCTCTTTAGCGCCATTTTTGGTCATTGCGAAAAAATATCCTTTGCAAACAATCTGGTTTTATCATCCGGCAACTGCGCCGCCTGAGTATGTCATCCAAACGGGCTGATTTGTTCAACGCAAAATACCAAGAATTGTGCCAAGTTCAAAGACAGGACTCCTGCACGGCCATTCAGTCGAACTGGGGCTAAAATGACCCGACAGTGACAATCCCTGCGGCAAGCGCCAGTCCTAGCCGGCTCTTGTAAAGCCTTCATGGTCCTCGACCTAACGGCTCTGATCAAGCATATGGTCAACCAGATTTGGGAGTGCTCCACGCCTGAGGTCCGCGCAAGGTTGACTGGTGCTCCCGCTCAAAGGGGGATGACAAGTTTCTGGAATCCCGCAACTATTGGTACTTCTGAAGTGACCGGGACAGGCTAGGCCGCCCTGGATCCGGGAGGCGGAATGAAGCAGGGGACAGAAACGATTTTTCGGTCTGCCGCAGTCGAGCGGCTGTCGTCGCCAGAGCAGCTCGATCAACTGGTCGGGATCACGCGTCCGTTCGATTGGGTGGCGGTCGCGGCCATGGCGCTCGGGCTCGCTGTCCTGATGGCCTGGGGCGTGCTCGGCAAGATTCCGACGCGGGTGGAGGGCGAGGGCATCCTCTTGTCGAGCGGCGGCCGCCTGATCGATGCGGTGTCGGGCGTGGCCGGCCGGCTCGCTTCGATCGACGTTGCGGTCGGCGACGAGGTCAAGCCCGACCAGGTTATCGCCCATGTCGGGCAGACCGAGACCGAGCAACGTCTCGCGCAGGCGAAGGAAGTCTTGCGCGAGCGCGAGCGCGAGCACGAAGAGCTCAGCGCGACGATTACCCGCGAGATCGAAACCAAACTTGCCAATTACGCCGCGCAGGAAAGCGGGCTGAACGACGCGATCGCCGCCGCCGATCAGCGCGCCACTTATCTCACCGCCGAAATCGCCAAGCTGGAGCCGGCGGTATCGAACGGCTTCGTCACGCGCAAATATGTCGAGGACCGGCGAGTCGAACTCAACGCCGCCAGGCTTCGCATGGTCGACGCGCAGAACGATATCCTCAAGCTGAAAGCGCAGCGGCTCGATCTGCAAAGCCAGCGAGACCGCGACCGCATGCAATCGCAGTTTCGGGTCAATGATGCCCGCCGACTGGTCGAGCAGTTCACGGTAGAACTCGATCGCGGCTCGCGGATACTGAGTCCGGCCACAGGGCGCGTGGTCGAGGTCAAGGTGTCAGGCGGCTCGGTTCTTGCAGTCGGAACGCCCGTCATCGAAATCGAGACTGCGGGCGAGCGGCTCGATGCCACGATCTACATGCCGCCCGATCGCGGCAAGGACATCCGGCCCGGCATGGAGGTGCATGTCGAGCCGACGCAAATCGCGCGCGAGGAGTTCGGCGCCATCATCGGCAAGGTGGCCGCGATCTCGGAGTTTCCGGTCACGCCGCAGGGGATGGCCGCGGACCTCCACAACGATACGTTGGTGAAGCGGTTCTCGGAACACGGCGCCCCCTATGCCGCGAAAATCCAGCTCGAACCGGATGCGTCGACCGTCAGCGGCTATCGATGGAGCTCCGGCAAGGGGCCTCCGGTGCGGCTGTCCTCAGGGACATTGACGCGCGCCGAGGTCACGACGCGCGAGCAGGCGCCGATCGGGCTCGTGATCCCCCTGGTCAGGCGGCTTAGCGGAATGTAAGGGGGCAGGCCTTCTCGCCATGAACGCAGCTTCGCAGACCAGGGAAGGATGGCTGGCCGTGCTTTCGGCGCGCCTGCGCGACTTGTTCTCAGGCCTGCCGGGGCCCGGGCGATGGGCGACGCCGACCGTGCTCCAGATGGAGGCGCTGGAATGCGGCGCGGCGTCGCTCGCCATGATCCTCGCTTATTACGGGCGCTGGGTACCGCTGGAGACGCTGCGCGAGGCCTGCGGCGTCTCGCGCGACGGCAGCAAGGCGAGCAACGTCTTGAAGGCGGCGCGGCGCTTCGGGCTTGCCGCCAAAGGCTTCCGCAAGGACCCTTCGACGCTCAACGAATTGCCCTTGCCTGCGATCATTCACTGGAACTTCAACCATTTCGTGGTGCTGGAGCGGATCGACCGCGATCGCGCCTGGATCAACGATCCCGCCGCCGGGCGCCACAAGGTCGATCACGAGGAGTTCGATGCGGCGTTCACCGGTGTGGTGCTCGCTATGGAGCCCACTGCCGAATTCGTCCGCGGCGGCCGCCCGCCGCAGTTCCTGCCACTCTTGTTGCGTCGGCTCCGCCACTCCTTGCCGGCGGTGGTCCTGCTCCTCGCCGTCAGTTTTGTGATGGCGTTTCCCATCATCCTGATCCCGGCCTTGACCAAGATTTTCATCGATGACGTTCTGATCAAGCATGATGCGGGCTGGGTCACGCCTCTCCTGATCGGCATGGCGATCGCGGCCGTCACGCGCGTGCTGCTGACGGCGTTTCAGCAGTTCCTGCTGTTGAGGCTGCAGACCAAGCTCACCGTCGCGATGGTCAGCCGTTTTCTCTGGCACGTGCTGACACTGCCGATGGAGTTCTTCATGCAGCGTCACGCCGGCGACATCGCGAACCGCGTCTCCGCCAACGAAGACATCGCCGAGCTTCTGTCCAATGGCGTCGCCGCCAACGCGCTCAATCTCATCGCGCTCATTCTGATCGCGGCCAATATGATGTTCTACGACGCCGTGCTGACGGCGATCGGCATTTCGACGCTGATGCTCAATGTTGCGGTGCTGCGGCTCGTGGCACGGCAGCGCGAGGAGATCAACCGCAAGCTGGCGCAGGATCGCGGCAAGCTCGCGTCCTCCTCCATCGAGATCATCCGCACCATCGAAACTATCAAGGCCACAGGCCTTGAGGACGATGCGTTCGCACGCTGGGCAGGATTTCAGGCCAAGGTGCTCAATTCCGAACAGACGCTCGGCCTGTATTCGACCTTTCTCGACATCTGTCCGATCTTCCTGACCGGCCTTGCAGTCGCCATCGTGCTCGGCGTCGGCGGGCTTCGCATCGTCGAGGGCGCTCTCACCATCGGCGGCCTCGTCGCACTGCAGGCGCTGCTCGCAAGCCTCGTCGAGCCGGTCAACGCGCTGGTGCAACAGGCGGGCGTGTTCCAGACCATTCAGGGCAGCCTGATGCGCGTCGAGGACGTCTTCAAGTATCCGGCCCGCCCACCACTCGGCATCGAGGCTGCTCCTTCCGGTATGCCGCCGAAATTCTCGGGCCGGGTCGAACTGCGCAACGTATCCTTCGGCTATTCGCCGCTCGATCCGCCGCTGATCGAGGACTTTTCCCTGGTGATCGAGCCGGGCCACCGCGTCGCGCTGGTCGGCCTTTCCGGCAGCGGGAAATCGACGCTCGGCCGCCTGATCAGCGGGCTTTACAAACCGTGGTCGGGCGAAATTTTCATCGACCGCTGGCCGCTCTCCGACATTCCGCAGGAGATCTTTGCGAATTCCGTGGCCTATGTCGATCAGGAGATATTTTTGTTCGAGGGCACCGCGCGCGACAATCTCGCGCTCTGGGACGAAAGCGTGCCGGAGGCGCATATTTCGCGCGCGCTGAAGGATGCCGCGATGCATGAGGACATTGCGGCGCGCACCGGCAATTACGATTGCTTCGTCGCGGAGGACGGCCGCAACTTCTCGGGCGGTCAACGTCAGCGTATCGAGATTGCGCGCGCGCTGGTCGGCAATCCGTCGGTCCTGATCCTGGACGAAGCCACCTCGGCGCTCGATCCCAGCGTCGAAAAGACCATCGACGACAGCTTGCGCCGGCGCGGCTGCACGCTGGTCATCATCGCCCATCGCCTCAGCACGATCCGCGACTGCGACGAGATCGTCGTGCTGAGCAAGGGACGCGTCGTTCAGCGCGGCACCCATTACGAACTGATGTTGCAGGGCGGCGACTACGCGGAATTGGTGGCGGGCGAATGAGCGAGGGGATTGCCGCAGCTTCGGGAGCGACGCGGCGCGTAGCCGCCACGGCGGTCTCTCCAGTTCCGATTGCGCTGGAAGGTCAACGGACGCTGGCCTTCGACGACACGACACTCGCGCTGCGTGTCTTTCGCGGCCACGTCGATCTTTTTGCCGTCGAGCAGCTCGAGGGCGGGGGCGTCGGTCAGCGCCATCATGTGCTGCGCGCCGAAGCTGGTGCGACGCTGTTCGGCGTTCCTGCCGTCGCGGCGGCCGGAGGCAACCCGGCGATCAGCGTGATCGCCGTCGGTGGGCAGGATGCCCAGGTGGTCGTCAGCCATCGCGACGGCTCCGCCGATCGGGACGCCGTCGATGCCTGGGTGCGGCTTTTGTCCGAAGCAGTGGCGGTGGCAACGCTCGAGCCCGATGCGCTGCGTGCCGAAATCGGCGCGCGCCTAGCGCTGACGCCGGGGCAGGCGATCCGCGCTCCCGGCCGCGGCGTAGCCTGGGTAGACATAACAGAAGGCATGGTAAGTCTGATTGACCGGCTGCCTGCCTTGGCGGCCGGCGATCCCGTGGTGCCGCTGGCATCAAGCATGTGGCTCCGCGCCGAAAGCGATGCGGCGCTGACTGTCCAGGGCAGCGAGGCGCTTTCGATCGATGCGCTCTGGGCCGGGCTCGATCGCTTTCATCGGATCGCCATGCAATTCCTGTCGGCGCGGATAGGCTCGGCCTCGCTTGCCGAGGCCGAGCGATTGCGCACGCGCTCGCAGCTCGAGCGGCTGCGCAGCAACGGCATCGTCGACCGCCTCGCCGGCATCATCGACCGCCGGGCCGCAAATCCGATGGTGCATCGCCCCGGCACCAGCACCATGGTCGCCGCCTGCCGCCTGGTGGGTCAAGCGCTCGGCATCGACGTCGAGCCGCCCGCAAGCATGACATCGACCAGTGGCGATGTCACCGAGGTCTGCCGGATCGCGCAGGCCTCGCGGGTCCGCGCCCGGCGCGTGCTGCTGCGCGGCGACTGGTGGGCCAACAGCGTCGGACCGCTGGTCGCCTTCCTTCGCGACGATCAGCGTGCGGTCGCGATTCTGCCGGGCCGGCGCAACCGCCATGTCGTGGTCGAACCGGACACGGGCTTGCGGCGTGCGCTCACGCCAGACGTGGCGGCCGAACTCGCGCCCGAGGCCGTGATGTTCTACCGCACGCTGCCGTCGCGCGCGCTCCGTGGCCGCGACCTGCTGCGGTTTGCTTCCACGACGGTAAACGCCGATTTGCTGCGGATCACGCTCGCGGCGCTCGGCATCGGCTGTCTCGGCATGACGCCGCCGCTGGTCACGAAGGTGCTGATAGACTCCGTCATTCCCCGCGCCGAAATCAACCAACTCGTGATCTGCGCGGTGGCGCTTGGCGTGGTCACCGTCGTTTCCACAGCCTTCCGCCTGATGCAGGGCGTTGCGATGCTCCGGCTCGAGAGCGGGCTCGACTGGGTGTTGCAGGCCGCGATCATCGATCGGCTGCTCTGGATGCCCGTGCGGTTCTTTCGCCAGTATGCCGTCGGTGACCTTGCAGACCGCGCGCTCGGCATCGCTGCCGTGCGCGCCGTGGTTACCGGCCGCGCCGTTCGCGGACTGCTCGCAAGCATATCCTGCCTCTTCAGCTTCGTCCTGATGTTCTACTACGACGTCAGGCTTGCTCTCGTTGCCTTGGCGCTCTTAGCGTTTCGCGCCGCAATCGTTATTGCGACCAGCCTGGCACGGCTGTCGCACGAGCGCGTCAATTTCGACCTGCAAGGCTGGCTGCACGGGATCGTGCTGCAATTCGTGTCGGGCGTTGGAAAATTGCGGGCCGCGAACGCGACCGCGCATGCGCTCACGGTCTGGGTCGAGCAATTTGTCAGGCAGCGGCATCATTTCATCGTCTCGCAACGGCTCGCTGGCCTCTTGCGAAGTTTCGAGGCGGGTTTTGCAGCGTTCGCGACCGTCATTATATTTGCCGCCGGCGAGCGCCTCTCGGGCAACAGCCTGTTGCATCATCTCGGATCGTTCCTGGCCTTCTTCGCGGCTTTCGGCGTCTCGCTCGCCAGCGTCGGCGAATGGGCCGCCGCGGTCGCCGAGCTTTTGATCGTGGTGCCGCGGATCGATCGTGTAAAGCCCTTGATATCGACGGCGACCGAAGCCAGCGAGGACCGCAAGGTGCTCAGCGAACTCACGGGTTCAATCGAGTTCGCGAAAGTGTCGTTTCGCTACGAGAAAAGCGGCCCACCGATCCTCGACAATGTGAGCCTGAGCATCGGTAAGGGCGAATATGTCGCCATCGTCGGCCCCTCCGGCGGCGGTAAGTCGACGCTGTTCCGGCTGTTGCTCGGCTTCGAGAAGCCGGACTCCGGCGTGATCTTCGTCGACGGTCGCTCAATCGAGACGATCGATATTTCCTCCTTCCGCCGCCATGTCGGCGTGGTGCTGCAGAACTCCCGGCTTGCCACCGGCAGCATCTACGACAACATTTGCGGCGGCGCGCAGCTTTCGATGGAGCAGGTGTGGGAGGCCGCGCGGCTTGCCGGGCTAGATCGCGACATCGAGGCAATGCCGATGGGCATGCACACCTGGATTTCCGAGGGCGTGGCGACGCTGTCCGGCGGCCAGCGGCAGCGGCTGTTGATCGCACGCGCGCTGGTGCATCGTCCGCGCATCCTACTGCTGGATGAAGCGACCAGCGCACTCGACAACCGCACGCAGGCGATCGTGAACGAATCCGTCTCCCGCCTCAACGTCACACGCCTTGTCATTGCGCATCGCCTGAGCACAGTGCAATCGGCGGACCGCATCATCGTCGTGGCCAGCGGCAAGGTCGTCCAGACCGGAAATTATGCGGAGCTGATGGCCGAGAGGGGATTGTTTGCCGAATTCGCAGCACGTCAATTGGTGTAGGGACCAACGATTATGCGCAAGATACTTTTCGTTTTCGGGGTACTGAACGATGCCGATGTCGACTGGATGGTGCGCACCGGAACGAGGCGTGCGATCGGAGCCGGTGACATCCTGATCCAGGAGGGCACGGCGTTTCCTTCCATCGTGCTGTTGTTGTCGGGCAACATGGCAGTGAGCGTTTCCGGGGTCGGCGAGGTGGCCAAGCTTGCTGCCGGCGATTTCATCGGCGAGATGTCGTTGGTCGATTCCGCGCCGCCTTCGGCAACCGTGATTGCGGCGACCGGCTGCACGGCGCTGTTCCTCGACAAGCAGAAGCTGCAGCGGAAGCTCGCCGACGACGTCGCCTTTGCCAGCCGTTTCTATCGCGCGCTGGCGATCCTATTGTCGGACCGGCTGCGTGCGACCGAGAAGCGGATGGCCTACGGCGAACACCAAGGGCTAGATGACGAGAGCGTTAGGCTGAGAGACGAACTCGACGTCGGCGTGCTTGACCACATTTCGATGGCGGGCGACCGGTTTGATCGTTTGCTGAAGAGGGTCGCGGCAAACGCGTAGGCCAGCTCCGACATCCCCGACGTATCTGCGCAAGAAATCGGCAGTTGGAGTTTAGGTTTCCGGACGGTCCTCAACTACTTCGCAGCGTCGGCGAGCACTTTTTCTCGAGAATCTTGGCAACGATGATCGAGCCGTATTTGACCTGCCGCTGGTTTGATGGACACCGAGAATAGGTGTTTCACGAAGCCGAAGGCCACGGGTGGGCGAAGCCCGTACAGCCTGTAGAAGCACGAAGGCGGCTTGCCCCAGTCGCCATCCAAAGGTTAGATGTAGTTCCTTCTATTTAAATTGGACCCAGCCCGTGTCGAACAATCCCGTGATCATCGCAGGCGGCGGCATCGGCGGACTGGCGACAGCCCTGACGCTGCACCAGATCGGCGTGCCCTGCGTCGTTTTCGAAGCGGTGCGGGAATTACGCCCGCTCGGGGTCGGCATCAACCTGCAGCCCAACGCCGTGCGCGAACTCTACGATCTCGGCATCACCCAGCAGGATCTCGACCGGGTGGGCGTGCCCGCAAAAGAATGGGCGCTGGTCGGCCTCAACGGCAACGACATCTATTCCGAGCCCCGCGGGCTCTTGGCCGGCTACAACTGGCCGCAATACGCGGTGCATCGCGGCCGGCTGCTGATGCTGCTGCATGACAAGGTGGTGGAGCGGATCGGGCCGCAGGCGGTCCGGCTGGCAAGCCGGGTGACCGGCTACCGAAACAATCCCGACGGCAGCGTCAGCGCGCTGATCGAGGACGCCAATGGGGCGACCTCCGAGGCGAAAGGCGCGCTCTTGATCGGCGCCGACGGCATCCACTCGGCGGTGCGGGCGCAGATGCATCCCGCCCAGCCGCCGATCCACTGGGGCGGGGCGGTGATGTGGCGCGGCACCACCATGGCGAAGCCGATCCGCAGCGGCAGTTCTTTCGTCGGCCTCGGCACGCACCGCCAGCGCGTCGTGTTCTATCCGATCTCGCATCCAGAGCCCCGGACCGGCCTGGCGATGATCAACTGGATCGCCGAGGTGACGATGGACAACAGCGAGGGCTGGAAGCAGCGCGGCTGGTTCCGGCAGGTCGGCATCGACGACTTCGTCCACCATTTCGACAACTGGGTCTGGGATTGGTTCGATGTGCCCGCCTTCATCAGGCAGGCCGACAGCGCGTTTGAAAACCCCATGATCGACCGCGACCCCGTGCCCACCTGGCGGGACGGGCCGGTGGCGCTGCTGGGCGATGCCGCGCACGCCATGTACCCGACCGGCTCCAATGGCGCCAGCCAGGCCATCGTCGATGCCCGGGTTCTGGGGGCCGCCATGGTCGAGCATGGCGTCACGCCGCAGGCGCTGGCCGCATATGATGAGAAGCTGTGCGGGCCGATCTCGCAGCTGGTGCTGCGCAATCGCGGCGCCGGGCCGTTCGGCCTGCTCAACATGGTCGATGAACGGTGCGGCGGCACGTTCGACAATATCGACGATGTCATCGCGCCCGGCGAGCGCGCGGAGTTCATGGCCGGCTACAAGGCCGCCGCGGGCTTTGCCATTGAAAAGCTCAACGCGGCGCCGCGGACCATCCCGGACGGCGCGCGGGCGCGCACCGCAGGAACTAGTTCACTTTCCGCTTGAATTGACTCGTCATGCCCGGCCTTGTGCCGGGCATCCACGTCTTCACGGCCTTGCAACAAGAAAGACGTGGATGGCCGGGAGACCTTAGTCCTAGCGATCCGTCAGAGACGGATCGCGCTGCCCGGCCATGACGAAGAATGGGTCAACTGACCTGGAAACGCTCTACTGAATAGGTCGCAGGCCCGGCAGGCTACAGCGCGGTCGCCAGCTCGCGCAGGTAATCCCAGCTGTAGATGCCGGTGTGGTGCCCGTCATCGAAGCTGAGCTTCACCGCGTAATTGCCGATCGGCTCGATATCGACGATCGCGACATCCTGCTTGCCGGTCACGGTTTTCCGCTGCCCCGGCGCATGGCCCTGGACTTCCGCGCTCGGGCTCTCCACCCGCAGCCGTTCCGCCGACAGGCGAAAGGCACTGCCGTCGTCGAAGGTGATCTCGAGCGTGCGTCCCCGGTCGCGCACGCACAGGTCCGTCGGCCAGGAGCTCATTTGTCGTTCCGCGGTGGCATTGGTCATCGATGGGACTCCGTTGCGAAAGCCGAACGCAGATCGCGACGGCGACGCGCCGCCGCGCATATTCACGCCATCCTGATCCGAGGGGCTGGCCGCGCGCTTTCCGCCCCTTCCACGAGCGCTGCCCAGACATTCCTGGCGATCTCGATGTAGGCCGCGGCATGCGGTCCGTCCGGAAGGCTCGCGACCACGGGACGACCGTCGTCCGAGGTCTCGCGGATCGTGCCGTCGAGCGGGATCTCTCCGAGGAACGGCACGCCGAGCTTCTCGGCCTCGCGCCGGGCGCCGGCATGGGCGAAAATGTCCGACCGGCCGCCGCAATGCGGGCAGAGGAAATAGCTCATGTTCTCGACGATGCCGAGCAGGGGCACGTGCACCTGCTTGAACATCGCGATGCCGCGGCGCGCGTCGATCAGCGCCAGATCCTGCGGCGTCGACACGATCACGGCGCCGGACAGCGGCGCGTTCTGCGCCATGGTCAGCTGCGCGTCGCCGGTGCCGGGCGGCATGTCGATCACCAGCACGTCGAGTTCGCCCCAGGCGACCTCGCGCAGCAGTTGCGTCAGCGCCGACATCACCATGGGGCCGCGCCAGATCACCGGCGCGTCCTCTTCGATGAGGAAGCCGATCGACATCACCTTCACGCCATGGCGCTCGATCGGGGCGAGCGAGTGGCCGTCGGCGGCGAAGTCGGGCTTCGAGGTGATGCCGAACAGGCGCGGCATCGACGGCCCGTAGACATCGGCGTCGAGCACGCCGACCTTGAGGCCCAGGCGCGCGAGCCCGACCGCCAGGTTGCAGGCGGTGGTCGACTTGCCGACGCCACCCTTGCCGGAGGCGACCGCGATGATGTGCTTGACGCCGTCGATCGCCTCAGCGGACAGGTTGCCGCGCGCGGGACGTTGCGGTTTCGCCGCAGCCGGGGCCCGTGCGGGGTCACCGCCGGCGGGCCTGGCGCTTTCGGCGGTCAGCGTCACCAACGCAGCCGCGACGCCCGGCAGCGATCTGACGGCGGCCTCGATCTGCGCGCGCACCGGCTCCATCGCCGCCGCGTTGGCGGGATCGACCGTGATGGCGACGAACACCTTGTCGTCGCGGATCGACACGCCCGAGAGCGCGCTGGATCCGGCGAGCGGGGAGCGGCCATCCGGGCCGATAACCCCGGCCAATGCCGCGAGAACGTCGTCCTTGGCAATCATGTTCTTCTCCCTCTAGTGGACCGCGCCGAGACGATGGCTGGAATCGACGGGCTTTTGTTCGCATTCGTTGGTGGCGGCCATATCCTGCCCGGGCGCATCGGAAAGCCGCGGCGCGGGGGCGTACCAGTCCAGCTTGTCGCGCAATGTCACGACCGTGCCGACGATGATGATGGTCGGACCGCGCAGGTTCGCCTCGCGCGCCTTCGCGGCGAGCGTACGTAGGGTGCCGGTGACGACGCGCTGGTTTGCCCGCGTACCGTTGTCGACGATGGCGGCAGGCAGATCCGGGTCGGCGCCGTGGCGAATGAACTGGCTCATCAGTTCCTCCACATGCGCGAGACCCATGTAGATCGCGACCGTCTGGTGCGGCTGAATCAGCGCGCTCCAGTTCAGATCGACGGGGCCGTCCTTGCCGTGACCGGTCACGAACGTGCAGGCCTGGGCATGGTCCCGATGGGTGAGCGGAATGCCGGAATAGGCGGAACAGCCGCCGGCGGCGGTGATGCCGGGGCAGACCTGGAACGAAATTTCATGCTCCGCCAGTTTCTCGATCTCTTCGCCGCCACGACCGAACATGAACGGATCGCCGCCCTTCAGCCGCAGCACCCGTTTGCCCTGGCGCGCCAGCGCGACCAGCAGGTCGGATATCTCGGCCTGGGGCAGGGCGTGCTGGTCCCGGCGCTTGCCGACATAGATGCGCTCCGCCTCGCGGCGCACCAGGTTGACGATGCCTTCATCGACCAGCCGATCGTACAGCACCACGTCGGCCTTCTGCATCAGCCGAAGCGCACGGAATGTCAGAAGGTCAGGGTCTCCCGGCCCGGCGCCGACGAGGTAGACCTCGCCGCGCGGGGGCAGCGTCGCGCGGCCGGCCGCGCTTTCGAGTTCGAGGGCAAGGTTGGCCTCCGCCGCGGCATCGTCGCCGGCGAGCACGAATTCGGCGACGGGGCCCTCGAGGACGTTTTCCCAGAACCTGCGCCGCCCGGCCTGCGAGGGGATCTTCTGCTTCACACGGCCGCGATGGCTGTTCAGGAGCCGCGCCAGCCTGCCGTAGCGGGCGGGAATAAGGCTCTCCAGCCGCGCCTTCAGCATTCGTCCCAGCATGGGCGAGGTGCCGGCCGTTGAAATCGCGACCACCAGCGGGTCACGATCGACGATCGACGGCATGATGAAGTCGGACAGCTCCGGCCGGTCCGCCACGTTGACGGTTGCGCCGGCCCGCTTCGCCGCGGCGTGGATCGCTTCGTCGAGGGCCGGGTCCGGCGTGGCAATGAAGCACAGCGCGCAGTCCTGCAGCTCCTGCGACGTGGGCGGTCGCGCCTCATGCCGGAAGCGCGCATGAGCCTCAACGTCGAGGAACTCGCCGCAGAGCTCGGCCGCATAGGCCGTGACGCGCGCGCCCGCGTGCAGCAGCAGTTGTGCCCGGCGCGCGGCGCCGACGCCGCCACCGACCACGACCAGCGGTTTGTTGTCGATGTCGAGAAAGATCGGCAGGTTCTTCATGACGTCTTTCTACGGCGCAAGTTGTTCTGCGACACGTCGGAGGTCTCTCAATTGGCGCGGCGGCCGTTGCGGCGCCACGACTTCCGCGCGGTGGCGCGTTTCCCTGACGAAGGCGACGAAGCGCCGCGCCCAATGATTGCGCGAGGTGTCGCGCAGGTGGCTGAAATTGGCGAGCAGGTTGCCGATCACGATGCCGTCGTGGCGGCCGTCGATGCCGTAGCCGCGCCGGACGCGATAGGCGAAGCGGCAGTCCGGCGCGATGTTCTCGAGCGCGGCGTAGTGGAATTCGTGGGCCGGAAGCTCCTGCGGCGGAACCGCCGCCGTCGGGGCGTGGGCCGGCCAGGGGGCGTCGGCGGTCTCCGTCAGCACGACGAGGCCGCGCCC
This sequence comes from Xanthobacteraceae bacterium, assembly GCA_052326245.1. GTDB lineage: Bacteria > Pseudomonadota > Alphaproteobacteria > Rhizobiales > Xanthobacteraceae > Bradyrhizobium_A. The sequence continues at coordinate 16,596 of JBKQQE010000366.1, forward strand.
CTGCGGGCGGTCGTGCAGCACCGTGTCGGCGGGAATCGTTCCCACCATCTCATGGGTTTCGCCGTGCCAGGTGATGGAGCGCGAGAGATACATCATGCCGCCGCATTCGGCATAGGTAGGAAGTCCGGCCGCGATGGCGCGCCGGATATCGGCGCGCAACGTGGCGTTGGCGGCGAGCCGCGCCGCCTGGGTCTCCGGAAACCCACCGCCGATGAACAGGGCGTCGGCGTGGGGCAGGCGCTTGTCGCGGAGCGCGTCGAAGAACACGCAGTGCGCGCCGGCGCGTCCGAGGGCTTCCAGATCGTCCGGGTAGTAGAAGCCGAATGCGGCATCGCGCGCCACGGCGATACGAATGCCCCGCCGGCGCGCCGTCTCGATGAACGCGGCCGGCGCCGGCACGTCGGCGGCCGTGGCGGCCAGCGCGAGCAGGCGGTCGAGGTCGACGTCCCGCGCCAGCGCATCGCGCGTCCTGGCGATGATGGCGTCGAGATCCGCAGTTTCCTCGGGCGTGGTCAGACCGAGATGGCGTTCGGCGACGGCGAGATCGCGGTCGCGGCCGATCGCGCCCAGCACGGGAATGTCGGTATAGTGCTCCAGCGCCTGGCGCAGCTTGGCCTCCTGCCGCGACGCGCCGACCTTGTTCAGGATGACGCCGCCGATCCTCACGCTTGCGTCGAACGCCGCGTAGCCCGAAACCAGCGGCGCGACTCCGCGCGTCATGCCGTTGGCGTCGATGACAAGCACGACCGGCGCCTGCACCAGCTTCGCCAGCGCCGCGCTGCTGTCCCGGCCGTCCAGGTGCAGGCCGTCGTGCAGACCCTTGTTGCCTTCGATCAACGTGAGATCCGCTCCGCTCGATTTCTGCCAGAAGGTCGACAGGATCTCGGAACTGGACTGGGTGTTGAAGTCGAGGTTGTAGCACGGCCGGCCGCTCGCGCGCCCGAGCCACATCGGGTCGATGTAGTCCGGCCCCTTCTTGAAGGCCTGCACCTTGAGGCCGCGGGCCGCCAGCGCCGCGGCGAGGCCGAGCGTCACCGTGGTCTTGCCGGAAGACTTGTGTGCCGCCGAGATGAAGAGCCGGCCCATAGTGCTCACGCCACCGCCGCGAGGCGGCTCCTGTCGCGCGCGTTCCACAGCTGCTCGGCGCGTGCCTGGGCGTCCGCCTGGCCGGTTTCCGCACCCAGCGCCTTCAGCGCGATGGCCACGGTGCCGGTAATCGCGGCAAGGGCATAGCCGTCGTCGATTTCGCCGCGCCACATGGCGCCGAGGCGCGCAAGGTCCATGTCTTCGTCGGGCGCCTGGCGCGGATCGGGAACGATCGGCTCCCAGGTCTCGTCGCTGGTTTGCCCGTCATGCAGGGCCAGGGCCTCGCACGGCTTGTTCGGGCGTCGCTCGATCTCGCCGCCTTCGCCGCGAAACACCGCGAGGTCGGGTTGCCCGAGCAGCAGGCCGGCCGCGCGATGCAACTCCATGTAGCCGGGGTGAAAGACCCCCTGCAGCATGCAGCGCGCCCCGAATGGGTTCAGCATGCGTGCGAAGGTATGCACCGGCGAGCGCAGTCCGAGGATGGCGCGCAGGTCCATCATGTCCGCGAGCGCGGGGCTTAGCCGGTCGAGCGAAAGGTAAGCGAAGTCATGCCGGGCAAGGTGCGCCGCCGCCTCGTCGAAGCTGCCCGCGACCGGCAGGCCGAGCTGCTGCAGAACTTCCCGCGTATAGATGCGCCCGGCGGTATGGCCTTCCGCGCCGTGCATGAAGACGCGCCAGCCGTTGCGCGCGAGGATCAGCGCGGAGAGGATGAACCACGGCAGTTGCCGGCGTTTGCCGGCATAGGAGGACCAGTCGAGATCGACGCCAGGCGCAGAAGCAGGGAGCCGCATGGTGCCGCGCGCCGCGCGCACGAAGCCGGCGATCTCTTCGGGGCTTTCCTCCTTGACGCGGAGCAGCATCAGGAACGCGCCGAGCTGTTCGGGCAGCACATCGCCGGCCAGGATCATGGCCATGGCTTCTTCCGCCTCGGCCATGGTCAGCGACCGGGTGAGTGTTTTGCCGCGCCCCAGGGCGTTGATGAAGCGGGCGAACGGATGCGGTTCTCGGGCCATTGGTCAATTCTCTTTCACGTGGACTGGGTCCGCGGCAGGAACGGCATCACCCGCAGCGCGACGGCCACGATCAGCATGCTGAGCGAAATGCCGCTGACGCCGAGCAGCAGCTCGGGCAGGGACGGCATGTAGTGCGCCACCTGGCCGTCGAAGAAGGAGCTCGACGCTTCCATTCCCGGGAAGAGCTTCAGCGGATAGGCCTGGCCGCCGATGATGATCACGTAAAACTGGGCGATGCCGCCGATCAGAAACAACATCGAGGCAACCGAGATCGCCAGCAGGCCCCGGGCGCCGCTGCCGGAGAACAGCAGGATCAGCAGCGGAATGATGCTGCCGAGCAGGATCTGCCCGAGCCAGAAGGCGAGCGGGTACGCGCCGCCGTCGCGCAGCAGGAACGCCTCGACGCCCTGGTGTCCGGTGACGTAGAGCTTGGTCAGATGATGGGTCGCGGTGAAGTACAGCACCGCCAGGGAAAACACGATGAGCAGGCCGCGAAACTTGCCCAGCATTTCCTCGGGCATCAGGTCCTCGCGGGTCTCGCGCGACATGGTGACGAGCACGAGGACCGTGAACGCCAGCCCGTACAGGAACGACGCCGCAATGAACAACGGCGCCATGATCGCCGCGTCGTAGGCCTCGCGGGCGACCAGAAAGCCGAAGATCGATCCGGTGCCCGTGGTCAGCGCCAGTCGCCAGGCGAATGCCAGCCAGCCCATGGCCTTGCCGAGCGGCGCGTAGGTCGACGCGCGCCGGTCCATCATCGTGAACAGGTAGGCGGCGACGATCAGCACAAAACCCGAATAGAGATAGATGTTCCACGCGAAGATCGACTTGAAATTGTATGTGGTCATGGCGACGACCAGGCGCTCCGGGCGACCGAGATCGAGCACCAGAACCGCGAGCCCGCCGACCAGCAGCGAAATGGCGAGCGCGCCGGAAAGCCGCGCATAGGGCTTGTAGGCGAGCCGGTTGAACACCGAGGAGACCGACGCGACATTCAACGCCCCGGAGGCGGCGACGATCAGGAATACGGCGAAGACATGCGGCGTGCCCCACACGATCTGATTGCTCATGCCGGAAACCACGTGGCCATGCTGTTCCATGTACAGCGCCGCGCCGAGCCCGCATGCGAGCAGCACGACGTGAACGGCCAGCAGCCCCCGGAACAACGGGCTGTGGTCGTT
>JBKQQE010000367.1:0-6061 GCA_052326245.1 Xanthobacteraceae bacterium
TTGATCGCTGCTCGAAGCAGTTAACTGCCGCGCTAGAACACATGCGTGCTATCAATGGCAAATGACGGAGACCTCTTTGTAGTATGGACCTCAAGTCCGCTCCGGGTCATTCGCGTCATTTCGGCAGTAGCCCAGCCACTTCTGGTCTGCCCCGATCAACGGACATCGGCCGGTGAAGAGTAGCCGAGCGCTTTGAGACTCGGCGTAATCCCATAAACGGAGCGACCTGTGTCCGATTTGCCGATGCCGCCGAGCGCGTTGACGCGGCCTTACAGGTTGCCATAAACAAACGCGCGCGGACCTAAACCCGTTCGTTCGGTAGCAAATGGGCAGCAAATAGAACAGTTACGAATATTTCGCAGAAAAATGTTAAGCGTTTTCAACTAGATGCCGGCTTAGCTCAGCGGTAGAGCAGCGGTTTTGTAAACCGAAGGTCGGGAGTTCAATCCTCTCAGCCGGCACCAGTAAAATCAACAGCTTGGGCTGATTCTCCGCTTCGGAGCGGTCCCGAGCCACCGCCCTTGCTGCATCACCACCTCGACGCGCCAGCCGCCTCCGCGGCGCGGTATTCGGCGCGCGTACGTGCCATCAGGTCGGCGACGGACACCACCCCGGTGACGCCGGAGGTGGAATGTCCCGCGCTCCAGATGTCGCGCCAGCGGGTGGGGCGGGTGTCGCGCGCGTTGACGTCGATGTCCTTGCCGATGTCGATTGAGCCGCGCGTCGGCAGGTTGTCGGGGTCGAGGCCGGCGGCTTCAATGGATGGCCGGAGCATGTTGGTCTGCAGCCCGGTGAAGGCGCGCGTCAGCACAATGTCGTCGGCGCTGCTGTCGACCAGCATGGCCTTGTAGCGGGGGTCGGCCATGCTCTCCCGCGTGGCGATGAACTTGGTGCCCATATAGGCGAGATCGCAGCCGAGCGCGCTGGCCGCCCACAGCGCGTGTCCATCCATGATGCCGCCGGCGAGAACGATCGGACCCTCGAAGAAGCCGCGCACCGCGCGCGCGAACACGAACGGATTGAGCCAGCCGGTCTGGCCGCCGGCGCCTGCGGTCAGCAGCACCAGCCCGTCGGCGCCGGCTTCGACCGCCCGTTCGGCGTGGCGGATGCTGGCGACGTCCGCGAAGACGAGGGCGCCAGTGTCGTGCAGCGGGCCGAGCACTGGCGCGGGCGAACCGACGCTGGTGATGACGAGTTCGGGCTTGTGGCGCAGCAGCACCGTGAGATCGTCGGCGAGCCGCGCATTGGAACGATGCACGATCAGGTTGGCGCAGACCGGCGCCGGCGTCTTTCCATTCGCATCGGACAGGCGGCTGAGCCGCGACGCGATCTCGTCGAGCCATCCGTCCAGCTGTTCGGAGGAGCGGCAGTTGACGGTGGGAAACGATCCGACCACGCCGCTCTCGCAGGCGGCGACCACGAGGTCGACGCCGGACACCAGGAACATCGGCGCCGCGATCAGGGGAAGACTTAGACGGTCACGAAACCGCGCCAGTGGATCTGCCGCCGGTGGATCTTGCAACGTCAATGGCCTGTTTCCCGGATCATTTCTGACAACAAAGCGGTTTCTGTCGCGTCCGAATATGTTCTAGCATCAGGCAACAATAGTGGCACCGCCGAATGCCGAATGCAAAAACCACGGGGAGAGCACCATGACCAGCGCGCTCCATGCGTTTCCGACGGTCGGCGGGCAGACATTGCGGGCGCTGAAGCGCTACCCGTCGCGGGTCGCGTTCAGCTGGCTCCACCTCCTGGTGTTGGCACGGGGCTTTCATGCCTTGCCGTCCAACCCGTATCCGCTGATGAGTGTTAAGCGGACAGCGGCGGCGCCAACGACTTGGCTCCAATCCGCTTTTGAAACGATCGTGGCGTCTCCGCAAACAGCCGCCTTGCTAACCTCCTTGCCCGATCTAGATGAAACTGCCGCAGGCTTTCGATCGGGAGTGCCAGTCGTGAACGCCAACGTGCCAATGGCTGCCTCGGTCGGGTCAGTGCACCCAGAACCACGAGATCGTTGCTCTTGCCGAGTTGCGCACGCAACTTTTGCACCTCATTAGTTAAGGTTCGCGACACTTTCGGCCAAAGCGGCTCAAAAAGCTCTATCTGGTAGCGAAATGTCACGACCGCTTTTCGAAACTCGTGGATGTCTTCGGCACTTGTCGTCGCCCAATTGCGTGGAAGACGGCGGCGCGTGCGGCGGTAGGACCGTGCGAGGGCCGTTGCGACATCCTCGAAGGTCATCCGTTCAAGCGGCCACGCTGATACGCCGGCCGAAGCCAGCGCGAGGCCGTGGCGGAGGCGCTGGAGTGTTTTTGCATCGAGCGCGGTCATTTCGGACGTCTTGCGGAATCCTTCCAGCCGATCGGTGATGGTTGCCCGAGTTCGTTCTGATAACCTTCTGCTCAGGCCTTGGGTGAATTGGCAGCTGCCATCGTCGCTGCAATGCGATGGGTCTTGTAGCCATAGATGGGGGAAGCCGGCCCACCGGCTCGCCTGCGGCATTTCTGGCCGTCTCGCCGATCCCCCGGACCGTCCGACGGCCCGCATTCACCTTAACCAAAGATTAGGCGGCGCTCTTAACCCTTCGCAGCCCGGCGCGAATTACACTCTGTGGCGCAACCAAGGGACCAGCCCATGCGCAGCGCGGTGACAGCCGCCCTCCTGATCGCGTCCACGCTGCCGGCTCTGGCCGCCGGCGCCGGCGCCGTGCTGGTGATTCCCGGCAAGGCCGGGGTTCCCGTGCCGATCGACGGCCAGGACGCCTCCTACGCCGTGGTCGAGGGCGACTGGGGCCTCGCCAAGAACCTGCGCGTTCGGCCCCATGTGATGGGCGGGCACCCGCTGCCACCGCCGCCAGAGGTCGGACACTATTTCCCCAGTTCCGGCCAGATGCCCGGCTACGGCCGGCTTGAAGTTACCGCGCCGGACCGTCACCACCTGCCGCGGGAGGCGGAGAGCTACTATCATTCGTGGTCGGCGCATTCCGAGCCGCCGCCGGAGCCACCGCCGAATCCGCCCCCCATCATCGTCGCGCCCCAGATCAACGGCGCGCCCGGGGCGCCGCGCGGGCACTGAGATTGCGCCGGAGAAAAACTCCGGCGCCAGGACAAGCAAATAAGCCAAAAACAATCAGGCAAGAACAACAAGCCAAGAACAACAACACAAGAACAACAACACAAGAACAACAACACGACAGGAGAGTGCGTATGCGTAACATGACGACTGCGATCGCCGCTGCGCTGGCGATGATGGCCGCGACCGCGGCGCCGGCGCTCGCTTGCGAGGACTATGGCAATCCGTGCGGACGGGGCCTGTTCACCGCCGGCGACTATCAAGGAAGCTATGCGCGCTTCGAGCACCTGCCGGATCCGACGGGGCCGGGCTATTACCCGCATGGGCCGCGCTACTACTACGTCAACCAGGGGCCGGCCTTCAGCGGACCGGGCGTCTATGCGCCGGTGCCGACCTATCAGGAGCGCGCCGTCACCGGCTGGCACGGCTACGACTACGGCTACTATTACGGCTACAACGGCGGCCCCTATGGCGACGCCACCTCGCATTATTACGACGGCATGCCCGCCGCCCAGGGTCCGGTGGTCTACAGCTACGGGCCGTGGGCCCATCGCCGTCACATCCATCACAGCCTGCGCTACGGCTACGGCGCGCGCCCCGCGGCCCGCTACGCCCACGGACCACGCGTCATCCACATGCCGCGCGGCATCGAGCGCGACTGACCGCGCGATGCGCGGCGTCGCCGTGCAGCTGCTGCGATGAGAAACACAAAGCCCGCCCGCGCTCGCGCCGGCGGGTTTTTTCGTCGATCGGTGGTGTGCCTCGCCTCATGGTGTGGATGCGCTGTTGTACCGTCTCGAACTCGTGCTGCGCATCTCCTCATGGTGAGGAGGCGCTGTCGCGCCGTCTCGAACCATGAGGCCACGGAGCAGCGGGCCTCATCCATGCGGCGAGATTTGCAGGCTATTGCACAACGCGCGAAGACATTTTTGTCGTCATGCCCGGCCCTGTGCCGGGCATCCACGCATTAACGGCATAGCGGCTAAGAAAGACGTGGATGGCCGGGAGACCTTAGTCCTGGCGATCCGTCGGAGACGGATCGCGCTGCCCGGCCATGACGAACCAATTCGGTTGGAAAGCAGCCGCTACGCCATCAGCCCGAGCTTGGTGGCGCCGATATAGAGCGCCAGCACCGCGGCGTTCGAGACGTTGAGGCTCTTGATCTCGCCGGGCATGTCGAGGCGCGCGACCAGCCGGCAGGTCTGCCGCGTCAGTTGCCGCAGCCCCTTGCCCTCGGCACCCAGCACCAGCGCGAGCGGCGCGGTGAGCGTCAGCGCCGCGAGGTTCTGGTCGCCCTCGCTGTCGAGGCCGACCGTCATGAAGCCGTTTTCGTTGAGCTCGGTGAGCGCCCGCGCCAGGTTCTGCACGGTGACGAACGGCACCAGTTCGAGCGCGCCGGAGGCGGCCTTGGCGAGCACCCCGGTGGCCTCGGGGCTGTGGCGGGCGGTGGTGATGATGGCGGTGACGCCGAAGGCCGCGGCCGAGCGCATGATGGCGCCGACATTGTGCGGATCGGTGATCTGGTCGAGCACCAGCACCATGCCGCCGCGCGCCAGCGCGTCCATCTCCGGGGTGGGCAGGGGGTCGCCCTCGGCGAGCAGGCCCTGATGCACCGCGTCGGGCCCGAGCCGCTGGTCGATCAGGCTCGGCCGCACCAGTTCCGGCGTGACGCGGGTGTCGATGTGCTCTTCCGCCAGCCGCCGCGCGGCGTTTTCCGTGACCAACAGCTTGCGGATCTGCCGGCGCGGGTTGGCCAGCGCCGCGGTGACCGTGTGCCAGCCGTACAGGATCGTCGGGCCGTCGGCTGACCGCTCCTTGCGGTCGCGCCAGGCCGGCCTGCCGCCCGGGCGGCCGCCGGGGCCGCGGGGTCTCTCGCGCGGGGGGAAACGGGAGTCGCGTTCGCTCATGCAGGCTTGTCTCATGGTGACCGCGGAATGGCAATTTGCCGAAGCCGTGGAATGAATTAAGGAATGCGCCACGCCGCTATTGCCTAAGTGGCTGGGTTGCCTTAACTACGCGGCGCGACGGGGGAGTGTCCCGAGTGGCAAAGGGAGCTGACTGTAAATCAGCCGTCTTATGACTTCGAAGGTTCGAGTCCTTCTTCCCCCACCATTTAGCTGGCAAAGTGACCTGCTAAGTTCCTGATCCGCAACATCTATTTTATGATATTTGAGGCCCCGGCCCGCCCCCGGGGCGGGTCCCGGCCGCGGGCGGCCGGGGCGAGGGCCGGGGATGTCTGCATCCCGGTGCCGGCGCTGTCCGTTCCCCCGAAAAGCGCCGATCTCAAATCGTTTTTTCGGGGCCCGCGCCGTCCGAGACGGCCGCTGCCGACGTGGCCCGGAGGTGTCGGGACACGTGTCCGCGACAGCGCAAAAAGCGCCAAAAAAGCGCCACGGCGCGACGTCACCGCCGCTCTGAAGTCCCGTTGCCAAGGGCCGCGATCCGTTGCATATCTCCGCCCGCGCGGGTGTAGCTCAATGGTAGAGCAGCAGCCTTCCAAGCTGAATACGAGGGTTCGATTCCCTTCACCCGCTCCAGCGCTTTCAAGCACTTGTCGCATTGTCAGCTTTTCATTCGGACAAGATGGGTGGCGCTCAGCTCGGACAAATGTCCGTCTGTTCTTCGAGACGCCCGGCGCTTCTTGGCCCCGCTCCTGATCTGCCGCGTCGTGCAGCTCGGATTTGACCAATCGCTAAGCTAGGCTCGGGAGATCGCCTCATAATTGAAGGTCACAGGTTCAAATCCCGCCCCCGCAACCACTTTCTGGCACGCTCCCATACGCCATTCTGCTACCATGTAAGCATCATCCGATTACCTCGGAGTTGCCAGCAGGACGCGACCAGTCACTCCGCCGCGTTCCAGAAGATCGTGGGCCTTTGCCGCATCGTTCAGAGGCATTATTGTCCGGCGCGGCGGTCGAATTGTCCCCGTGCTGAGCCAGTTCGCCAGGGCTCCGATGCCCTTACGAAGCGCGTCGCCATCAAGATTC
>JBKQQE010000368.1:0-3108 GCA_052326245.1 Xanthobacteraceae bacterium
TGCACCCTCCGACTATGGCGCGGAATCGATCAAGGTGCTCAAGGGGCTCGATGCCGTGCGCAAGCGGCCGGGCATGTATATCGGCGACACCGACGACGGCTCGGGCCTGCATCACATGGTCTACGAGGTCGTCGACAACGCCATCGACGAAGCGCTTGCCGGATTCGCCAAGGAAGTCGTCGTCACGCTCAATCCCGACGGCTCCTGCACCGTGCGCGACGACGGCCGCGGCGTCCCCACCGACATCCACAAGGGCGAAGGCGTGTCCGCCGCCGAGGTCATCCTGACCCAACTGCTCGCCGGAGGAAAATTCGACCAGTACGCCTACAAGGGTTCCGGCGGCCTGCACGGCGTCGGCGTTTCCGTCGTCAACGCGCTGTCGAGCAAGCTGCAATTGAAGGTCTGGCGCGACGGCAAGGAGCACTACATCGAATTCGCCCATGGCGACGCGGTGGCGCCGCTGGTGGTGGTGGGCGATGCCCACGGCAAGCGCGGCACCGAGGTGACGTTCTATCCCAGCCCCGAAACCTTCACGATGGTGGAGTTCGACTTCCCGACGCTGGAACATCGCCTGCGCGAACTCGCCTTCCTCAATTCCGGCGTCAACATCGTGCTGTCGGACCAGCGTCACGCCGTCGAGAAGCGCGAGGAGATGCGCTACGAGGGCGGCATCGAGGCGTTCGTGAAATACCTCGATCGCAACAAGACCGGCCTGATGCCGGCCCCGATCGTGATCCGCTCCGAACACAACGGCATCGGCGTCGAGGCGGCGCTGTGGTGGAACGACAGCTATCATGAAAACGTGTTGTGCTTCACCAACAACATCCCGCAGCGCGACGGCGGCACCCACCTCGCCGGCTTCCGCGGCGCGCTGACCCGCCAGGTCACCGGCTACGCCGAATCCAGCGGGTTGTCGAAGAAGGAAAAATTCGCGCTCACCGGCGACGACTGCCGCGAAGGGCTGACCGCGGTGTTGTCGGTGAAGGTGCCGGACCCGAAATTCTCCTCGCAGACCAAGGACAAACTGGTGTCCTCCGAGGTCAAGCCGGTGGTCGAGAGCGTGGTCAACGAGATGCTCGCGGCGTGGTTCGAGGAGCACCCGACCGAGGCGCGGATCGTCGTCGGCAAGGTGATCCAGGCGGCGGCGGCGCGCGAGGCGGCGCGCAAGGCCCGCGAACTCACCCGCAAGAACCCGCTCGGCGTCACCTCGCTGCCGGGCAAGCTGGCGGACTGCCAGGAACGCGATCCGGCGAAATCGGAACTGTTCATCGTCGAGGGCGATTCGGCGGGCGGCTCGGCAAAACAGGGCCGCAACCGCGAATTCCAGGCGGTGCTGCCGCTGCGCGGCAAGATCCTCAATGTCGAGCGCGCGCGCTTCGACAAGATGCTGTCGTCCGAACAGGTCGGCACCCTGATCACCGCGCTCGGCACCGGCATCGGCAGCGACGAGTTCGACCTCGCGAAGTTGCGCTACCACAAGATCATCATCATGACCGACGCCGACGTCGACGGCGCCCACATCCGCACCCTGCTGCTGACGTTCTTCTTCCGCCAGATGCCGCAGCTGATCGACGCCGGCAACCTCTACATCGCGCAGCCGCCGCTGTACCGCGTCGCGCGCGGCAAGTCCGAGCAGTACCTGCGCGACGAGCGCGCGCTGGAGGACTACCTGATCCACACCGGGCTCGACGACTGCGTGTTCAAGCTCTCCACCGGGGAGGTGCGCGCCGGCCACGACCTGCTGGCGCTGGTGGACGACGCCCGCGTCATCCGCGGCACGCTGCACGGCCTGCACAGCCGCTACAACCGCAGCGTGGTCGAACAGGCCGCCATCGCCGGCGTGCTGAACCCGCGCATCACCGGCGATCCGGCGACCGCGCAGGCCGCCGCCGACTACATCGCGCGACGGCTCGACGCGCTGGCCGACGAGGTCGAGCGCGGCTGGACCGGGCGTTTCACCGAGGGCGAGGGTTTTGCCTTCGAGCGCACGGTGCGGGGCGTCAAGGACGTCAGCGTGATCGACGCGGCGCTGCTCGGCTCCGCCGACGCGCGCAAGCTCGACGAATACGCCGCCAGCCTGCAGGAGGCCTATCCGCGGCCCGGGCTGCTGCGGCGCAAGGACGTGGAAACGCCGGTGCACGGCCCGGTCTCGCTGTTCGAGGCGGTCACCGATGCCGGCCGCAAGGGCGTGACGCTGCAGCGCTACAAAGGCCTCGGCGAGATGAACCCGGAGCAGCTGTGGGAGACCACGCTCGACACCAACGCGCGCTCGCTGTTGCAGGTGCGGGTCAAGGAAGTCGACGAGGCCGACGACATCTTCACCAAGCTGATGGGCGACGTGGTCGAGCCGCGCCGCGAATTCATCCAGGATAATTCGCTCAGCGCGAATGTGGATGTGTGAGGCGCCAGACCGTTTTCTGGCCAAGTGGCCGCCGGTTCGCATAGCAATCAAGTTCACGCAGATTGCGTAGACTTATCTGCGGTAGAATACGCGTCAAAAAAGATTGGCCGCGATGGATCACGAACTTCGCCAACGGGGTGCTGAGCGCGTGCCGCCCATCCAGTACATCGTTGAGGGCGGCCATCGGCTGACAGGCACGATCGAACCATCCGGCAACAAGAATGCCGCCCTGCCGATCATTGCCGCGGCGTTGCTGACCGAACATCCGGTAACCCTCAACAACGTCCCGCGGATACGCGATACCGAAACGCTGGTGGAACTGATCCGCTCGGTCGGCGCGGCAGCCGAATGGCGGGCGCGCAATACGCTTGCCATCCACGCCAGCCGCATCCGCGCCGCCGATCTCGATCCCGAACTGTGCGCGCGGATTCGCGCCTCGATCCTGCTGGCGGGGCCGCTGCTGGCGCGCTGCGGCGAGGTGATGTTGCCGCCGCCTGGTGGCGACGTGATCGGCCGGCGCCGTCTCGATACCCACTTTCTGGCGTTCGAACAGCTCGGCGCCACGGTCACGGCATCGGACCGGCTGGAGTTCCGCAGCCGCGGCCTCACGGGCGCGGACGTCTTCCTCGACGAGCCCAGCGTGACGGCCACGGAGAACGCGCTGATGGCCGCGGTGGCCGCGCATGGCACTACCCATTTGCGCAACG
>JBKQQE010000369.1:0-3058 GCA_052326245.1 Xanthobacteraceae bacterium
CGCGGCCGCGACGTCGAACACTTGCGCATCGGCTTGATGGACGAGCCCGATGCGTTCGACGCCGTGGCTTCGGTAGGTTGCGAGTTTCATGAGACGTTTCCCCGGTTGGCTCTTGCCTTGGCAGAAAATATATGATCAAAAATTATATCGATAAACAAGAGGGCGATGGATAAAATCGTCCGCGGCGAGGAAACGGGGAGGACGGCATGAGGAAGTGTTGGCTTGCGGCGACGGTCGGCCTTGCGGCGGCGCTCATGGGCGGCGCCGCGCATGCGGAAAAGATCCAGGTGGGCTGCACCGCGACCAGCGATTGCGCCTCCGCCATGGTCGCGGTCGACGAGGGGATCTTCAAGAAACATGGGCTCGACGTCGAGATGACGCGGATCGCGCTGAACTCGACGATTCCGGCGGCCATCCTTTCCAACTCGATCCAGATCGGCGGCCCCACGTCCACGGTGTTCCTGCAATCGGTCGATGGCGGGCTGGACCTGGTGGCCATCGCCGGCGCCTCCACCATGAACAAGACCTCCAACGATGCGGTCGCAGCTTTCGTCCGCAATGGCGTTGAAATCACCCAGCCGAAGGATTTCGCCGGCAAGAAAATCGGGGCTCCGGGGCTCGGCGCCTTCCTGCACGTGCTGTTTCGCAAGTGGCTGATCGAAAAGGGCGTCGACCCGAAGACCGTCAACTTCGTCGAGGTCACGTTCCCGACCATGAACGACGTGCTGAAATCCGGCAGCGTCGACGCCGTGCTGACGGCGGAGCCGTTCATCGCGCGGATGACCGCGGCGGGGACGGGGACGGTCGGCGTGCGCTATGCGGCCGATCTGGCCCGCACCGAACCGATCATCTTCTATGCCGCGTCGCGCGACTGGGCCGAAAAGAACCCCGACACCGTCAAGCGCTTCCGCGAGGCCATCGCCGAGAGCGCGGTGATCGTCAACACCGACCGGGAGAAGGCGAGCGCGGCGATTTCGAACTTCACCAAGCAACCCCTCGAGCTCGTCAAGATGGTGCCGCCGAGCCATTCGGATCCGGTGCTGGCGGCGGCTCAACTCGCCTGGTGGATCGATGTCATGAAGCAGCAGAACATGCTGCAGACCGAGATCGATCTGAACAAGGTGGTGCTGAAATAGGAAAGGTGCCGTGGCCCAGATCCGCAATGTCACCGCTGACACGCCGAGCGCCGACACGCTGAGCGAGCGCGCGGCCGGTCTGCTCCAGCGCGACATCCTGGCCGGGCATCTCGCGCCGGGCGCGCGGCTGGGGATCGTCGAACTGGCGCAGCGCTACGAGATCGGCGCGACGCCGTTGCGCGAGGGGCTGTCGCGGCTGATTTCGCGCGGGCTGATCGTGGCGATCGGCCAGCGCGGCTTTCGGGTCGCGGCGGTGAGCGAGGAGGACCTGCGCGACATCACCCGGATCCGCACCGTGGTCGAGGTCGAGGCGCTGCGGCTGGCGATGACCCAGGGCGGGGACGCCTGGGAGGCCGGCATCCTGGCGACCCTGCACCAGCTGCGCCGCCATATCGAGCGCACCGGTGCGCGTTTCCACGAAGGCTCCGAGGATTTCGATGCCCTGCACAAGGGCTTTCACACCGCGCTGCTGCAAGCCTGCGGCTCGCCGCGGCTGTTGGCGGCGCATTCGGATCTGTACGACCAGGCCTATCGCTACCGGCGCGTGATGATGCACAGGATCGAGGACGGCCAGCAGTTCTATGAAAGCCACCGGACGCTGGCCGACCGCGTGCTGGCCCGCGATATTCCCGGCGCCCAGGCCATGCTGGCGAGCCATCTGGAGTCGACCCTGAGTTTTGTCTACCCGTCCGACCGGGAGCAATCGTCTTGAACGCGGGCGTGAAACAGGCGGGCGCGTCGGCGCCGCAGCGCGGGCTGATCGAATTCGCCAATGCGAGCATTCAACTCGGCGGCAAATTGATCATCGAGGATTTCAGCCTGGCGGTGCACCCGGGCGAATTCGTCTGCATCATCGGGGCGTCGGGTTGCGGCAAGACCACCGCGCTGCGGCTGGCGGCCGGCCTGTACCAGCCGAGCCGGGGATCCGTCCGGTTTTCCGGCGAGGAGATGCACGGCCCGCGCCGCGATATCGCCATCGTGTTCCAGGACTATGGCAAGGCGCTGCTGCCGTGGCGCACCGCCGCCGGCAACGTCTCGCTGGCGCTGGAAGCCGCCGGGATTCCGTCGGCGCAGCGCGCGGCGCGGATCGACGCGCTGCTCGCCAAGGTCGGCCTGCCGTCGCACGGCGCGAAATATCCCGCCGAGATGTCGGGCGGCATGCAGCAGCGGCTGCAGATCGCCCGATGCCTGGCGCAGGAGCCGGTTGCGCTCTTGATGGACGAGCCGTTCGGCGCGCTCGACGCCATGACGCGCCAGGGCCTGCAGGACGAGGTGCTGTCGATCGTCGCCGCCACCGGCGCCACGGTGTTCTTCGTCACCCACGATCTGGAGGAGGCGATCTATCTCGGCGACCGCGTCATCGGGCTGTTGCCGCACCCCGGCCGGATCGGAATCGACGTCAAGGTCGGTTTGCCGCGCCCGCGCGACCAGCTCGCCACCCGCGAGGATCCCGAATTCCTGCGGCTGCGCCGCGAGCTGTTCGACTTCATCAAGGCCACCGAGACGTGAGGCGGAGGCCATGATCACGGAGCGCCTCAAGCCCTGGCTGCTGCCGCTGGCGATCGTGCTGGCGGCGGAGGTGGGCGCCCGCGCCACCCACCTGCAGAGCGATTCGCTCGCGGCGCCGAGCGAGGTGATCGCAGCATTGGTCGAAAGCGCCGCCGACGGCAGCCTGTTCGGCGCCACCGCCGACACGCTGCTGTCGGCGTTCGCCGGGCTTCTGCTCGGCGCGGCGATCGGGCTTCTCGCGGGGCTGCTGCTCGGCCTGATCGATCCGCTCGACCGCGCCATGGAGGTGACGGTCGAATCCATCCGCCCGATCCCCTCGGTCGCGCTGTTGCCGATCGCGCTGATCGCGCTCGGCTTCGGCTATCGCATGGAAATCGCCATCGTGGCGTTTGCCTGCGTCTGGCCGGTGCTGG
>JBKQQE010000370.1:0-4114 GCA_052326245.1 Xanthobacteraceae bacterium
TCGTCGATATGCTCCTCAACATGCGATAGCCCTGCCCCCACAAGGGGGGAGGGAGTACTCAAAGCCACGTCCTCTCGGGCGGATCGATCTGTGTGAATCCAGTAAGGCTACACCGGGCGACGACAACTCTAGCCGCTACGTCTCGGCGTCGGCCAACTGCCGGGTGTCGGTGAACTGCTCGAAGCGGCGGATCTTGTCCGCCTGCACCGTCCACAGATGCACGGCGCGCACCTTGAACGACTTGCCAGTGCGGCGATGGCGGCCGTGATAGCCGCCGACGGCCACGACGTCGTCGCCCGCATCGAGCAGGCGTTCCAGCGTGAAGCCGAATTCCGCGAATTCGGCGCCGAGCACCTTGAACACCTTTTCGACGACGGCGTCGGGACCGACATGGGTGCCGGCGCACAGCGAGCCGTCCATCTCGATCCATTTCGCGTCCGCCGCGAGGTCGGCGAGCATGCCGGCGAGGTCGCCGCGGCTGCTCGCCTCGTAATGGGCTTGGACGATCTCGTATGCCGTTCGCATTGCCACTTCCAGATCTTCAGACATTCGCCGCGAGTCGTTGCATGCCGATGCGCGATCACACCGGCTCTTCGCCGGGCAGGTAATAGGTCATCGACGCCTTGCGGATCCTGGCCCCGGCCCGGCTGTTCTCGACCCGGCCGTCGGCGGTGATGCCGAGGAACTTGCCGGTCGAGCGCATGGTGGCGAAGTTGTAGAAAAACACCGAGGCCACGGGGATCAGGAATTCCCGGAAGGTAAAGATGTACTGGTTGTCGTCGAACTTGTAGGTGGTGGTCAGGTCCACGTCGCCGTGGCCGCGCTGCACGCCGACCAGGCACTGCCAGCAATAACGCTGCGAAGACAGATAGGTGTGCTCGTAGACGTGCTGCGGACTGTAGGTAAAGTGGGCGCGCAGGCCGATCAGATCCCGGGTCGGCGCCGGCGCCATCGATGCCAGCGGCCGCGTCGCGTCGGCGATGATCCCGGCCCGGAACTGCTGGGCCACCAGCGGCTCGCCGGGACGGGCGCCGGGCTCGAGAATCAGCGAGCTGATCGACAGCGCCCGCCTGCTGGCGAGGTTGAGAATCAGGGTCACCGCCTGTTTCGGCCGGCTGGAAAAGGCGATGTCGACGAAATAAGTGTCGGCCGCCACTTCGACCACGTCGCACGAATCGGTCCCTGAATCCTGCGCGTCGGACCACGACACGGTGTCGGCGGCGAAGCGCAGCACCATTGCCCCGCCGCCCTCGAAGCTCGCCTCGATTTCCCGGCCCGCCAGCGCCTTCGACGGAGGCAGCCGGTTGGTGTCGATTCCGGCGGCGAAATCCTCGTAGTTCTTCCAGTCTTGCGGCGGTTCCTGGCTGGACATCTGGCTTTCTCACCCGATTCGAAAGTTACCATTGAGGTGCGTTTGGAAGGCTGGGCCCGGACTTGATCGCGGCGCGGCGTCCAATCTCAAGCCTCTGATATATTTATCATTCTTCATCCGGCGCCGGAAAAAAGGCCCGGCCCTAAGGCCGGGCCCAGGTGGCAGCCGAGCATCGGGAGGAAAACACAGAATGGCTCGACTGAAGCTAGAACCTGGCGAACCCGCGCCGCGCGTCAGGCGTCAGTGTCGACGCCAAGATTGACACGGTGGGATGGGTGAATCGAGGCCGATTGACAGCCTTGCACCGACGATCAAGAGTGACTGCGCATTCGGGCTAACCCATTGTTCTTCCTGCTATGCGACAGAAATGTCACACCTGTCATCACAATGCGTCCGGGCGCGCTAGGCCAACTTTTGGTTCACAATCAGCGAAGCGCCGGAACGTTCCCCGCCATAGCATTTTCAGCGTTGCAATTAGTTTTGCTCGCGGAGCACCTGCTCTGTCGCAAGGGGGAATCGATGAACACCAGACTAACCGCACGCGCCCTGGTTGGCGCCGCTGCTTTGATCACAGCCGGCCTGGGCCAGGCTTACGCCTACGAGCCCGGCTCTCCGGGCTGGGCCACGAAGCCCGGCATCACCATCGGGCCGGGAGCGGGTGCGCCCCCTCCGGGTCTTTACATGTTCGACCAGGTCTTCACCTACCAGTCCAACCTCACTGGTCCGGGCGGTAACGCGCTTGGTAACCCGGCGGTGAATGCTGCGGTCGAAGCCTCCGGCCTGCTGTTCGTCCCGGGCTGGACCTTCCTGGGCGGCACCTACGACGCCGTCCTCGTGCAGCCGTTCATCATGGACTATGTTGGTGCGATCAATCAGAGTGGCCCTGCGCTGTTTGGCCAGTCTGGCATCCACAACACCTTCATCGTCCCCGGCGAATTGAGCTGGAAGCTCGGCACCAGCGGCTTCAGCGTGTTGGTTGGCCTCGGCATTTACGCGCCGAATGGTTCGATCAGTGGCCCGGCCGGCCTCAACAACGTCGGCAACCCGTGGTGGACCTTCCAGCCCAACTTGAAGCTGTCGTATCTGAAGGATGGCTGGAACCTGACCGCCAACCTCTATGAAGAAATCAACACCAAGAACTCCATCGACAACTACACCAGCGGCGACATCTTCCACGCCGACTTCACCTTCACCAAGACGATCGGCAAGTGGACCGTTGGTCCGGTTGCCTACTACGTCGCCCAGGTGACCAACGACACCAACGGCGGCACCATGTATGGTGGCGGCACGGGCACCAACCGCTACGACATCTGGGCCGTTGGTGGCCTCATCGGCTACGAGTTCGGACCGGTCGGTCTGACCGTGTGGGCCCTGGACGAAGTGTCGGCCCACGCGTCGAATGGTGGCACTGCCGCCGCTGGCGCCGAGAGCATTACCAAGGGCTGGACGGCGTTCGCGTCGATCAGCTACCGGCTGTGGGCGCCCGAAGCGCCGGTCAGCACGAAGAACCCGCTCATCACCAAGTAAGCGGTTTCCTCTTCCTGGACTTCGAGAACGGCGCGATTTTCGCGCCGTTCTTTTTTTTGCCGGTCGCTTTCAAGGTTGTTTCCGCTGCTGCGCCCGCCTAGCATTCCTTCATGAATGCAGCGTCGATGACCCATCCGGCAGCCCGATCCCGAGCCGCGGCGAAACGGCCGGACGGCCGCGCCCGCGCCTCGCGTGATTTCGCCGGCCTGCATTTCCTCGACGGCCGCCAGTCCGACGTCACCATCTCCACGCGCGGCCGCGACGGCCAACCCGGCTTCGCCGTCTGCCTGCAGACCAAGGGGCGCGGCAACGTCATCCACAACGACATGCGCGCGTCGATCGTCGAGAACGAGGCCTTTCTGGTGGCGCCGCTCGCCCATTTCGTCTGGCATCCGACCGACGCCGATTCGCGCTGCATCATCGCCTCGGGCGGGCCGGCCTTTTCGCTGCGGTTTCGGCCGCATCAGCTCAGCGCCATCAAGCTCGGCTCGCGCCATCCCGTCACGCTGCTGCTGAGGGACTGCGTGGAGCAGCTGAAGGGATTCATTCCGACCGCCGAAGCGACGGTCACGCAGAAGCTGGCCGAAGTGCTGGCCGATCTGGTCGAGATCGCCATCGACGAGGCCAACGGACCGGTGTCCGACCAGGCCTTCCTCGACACCCTCGCCAAGGCCGAGGATCAGCTCGACGATCCCCATTTCGACGTCTCGGCGCTGGCGGGAGAACTGGGCACGACGCTGCGATCGCTGCAGAAGCGGTTCCGCCTGCTCAACACCACGCCGCGCGAGTGGATGTCGGCGCGCCGCCTGGAGCGCACGCGAAAGAAGCTCGACGATCCGGCCTTCGCCAATCTGTCGATCAAGCAGATCGCGTTCGGCAGCGGTTTTCGCGATTTCTCGCATTTCAGCCGGTCGTTCAAGGACGCCTTCGGCGTCGCGCCGCGACGATATCGCCGCTAGGGCATTTATCGCCTGACTTGATTGGTTACCGTCATGCCCGGCCAGCGCGATCCGTCTTCGGCGGATCGCTAGGACTAAGGTCTGCCGGGCATCCACGCCCTTATGGCATCGCGGCAAAGTAAGACGTGGATGGCCGGGACAAGCCCGGCCATGACGAAGGGATGGGTCAAGTGATCTGGAAAATGCACTAGTGTGGTGGTTCAGAAATTCGCTTCATTCTCGAAGCGGCTTCTCAAAGCGAATTTCTGAACCAAAC
>JBKQQE010000371.1:0-4824 GCA_052326245.1 Xanthobacteraceae bacterium
CGCCTTCGTGACCGCCTTGCCCGTTCCGTTCGCCAATTCGTAAGTGTCGTAAGTCCAATGAATCGTGTTCGGATTGCATGCCTTGCCCGTCAAGGCCGAGGATGCCGCGCCGGAATTGAGGTGCACCCGGTTTCGATCGACCGCCACCTGACCGACGGCGAGCGCAACGCTCGAGGTCACGACATCGGCGAACACGTCGACATTGTCCACGTCCGCCCACTGGCGAGCGAGCGTCGTCGCGATATCCGGCTTGTTCTGGTGATCCGCGCTGATGACGTCGATCTTCCAGCCCTTGTCGCGAAGGCCGGAATCCTCGACCGCCATGTTCACGGCAAGGAGCGATCCCGATCCCGAGATGTCGGAATACAGGCCGGACATGTCGGTCAGGACGCCGATCTTGACGTTCTTGTCCTGAGCGAACCCGTTCGTCGCCGCGCCGATGGCGAGCGATGTGCCGAGCAAAATTGCCGGAATTCGTTTGTACATGTTTCCCCCGATGACTGTTCTTGTTTGATTTTGATTATGTCTTTGATTGTGTCGCGCGAGCCCTCAGTCCCTCGCGGGATCGATCGTCCTGTGCGCGGCAGGTCGTGTCAAGCGACCAGCCTTGTGCGCATCGTCATGCAGCCTGGAAAAGAAATGTGCGACCGAACAAGAAGCGTGTTCGACCGAACAATGTCCGGGCGAAGTCCCGGCGCAGGCCGTCAGGAGCGTATCTCTAGCGCCTGGGATTGATGGGCCGGTTTTCGGTCCAGTCCCAGGTGCCCTGGTCGCGATCCCTGACCGCTTCCTTCCAGCCGACCTGCTCGGCGCGATGCTTGAAATTGAAGCCTTCCGGCGAGTGGCGGGTGATGCCGTCGAAGATCGTCGCGATCAGCTGCGTGGTCTTCAGTCCCATCGCTTCGATGGCCTGGTTGACCATGAGCTTCTGCATCATCAGCTGATTGACCGGGACACTCGCCATGCGCTCCGCAAGTGCCTCGACTTCGGCGTCGAGCCGTGCCGGCGCGACCGATTTCAGCACCAGCCCCAGCTTTTCCGCTTCCGGGCCCTTGATCTTGTCGCCGGTGAAGAGCATCCGCTTCGCCCGCTCGGGGCCGAGCCGGTAGACCCACATTGCCGTGGTGGGGCATCCCCATACGCGGGCAGGCATGTAGCCGATTTCGGCATCGTCGGCCATGACGATGGTATCGGCGCAAAGCGCGATGTCCGATCCCCCGGCGACCGCGACGCCATGCACCTTGCAGATCACCGGCCGATACGATCGCCACAGGCTCATGAACAGGTCGGTGTTCCGCATCATCATGGCGTAGTCCTTCATCGGGTCCCACGGCATGTCCTGTCTTGCGTCGTTGGGTCCGACCGATTGAGCGTAGGCGGTCAGGTCGTAACCCGCGCAGAAGGCCCGCCCGGCGCCCGACAGCACGATGACGTGCACGCCGGGATCGGCGTTTGCACGCGCCACGCAGTCCGCCAGCGCCGCAGGCAGTTCGTCATCGATGGCATTGAGGACGTCGGGACGGTTGAGCGTGACCCGGCCGATGCGCCCGTCTTTCTCGTACAGCACTTTTGCCATGGGAAACCTTCCTCGCGACCGCGGACTGGCAGGAGACCGCGAGCCCCGATCATGGTGGCGCGGCCGAATGCGAGGCCGCAGCGTAGCCACCTGCGTCGACCGGCGCCACAGCCGTCCAGAACAGGCAACCCGGACACTGTCGCCAACCAGGATGACCAGATCGACGCCGCCGCAAGCCGCCGCCCTGCGCGACAATCAGTCCTGATCGCCGTATCGCTCGGTCACCGCGGCGGCGACGAAGCGCTTGCGTCCGTCGCGGCCCGGGCTGGTGCCATGGGCGGCACACCAATCGGCAAACGTGGCCGGGTCGATCACGACGCGCAGCACCGGGTGGCCATAGGCCTTGAGGCCCCGCTCCATCTCCTCGGCCATCTTCAGCCACTCGGCCCAGGTCGGCGGCATCCTGGCGCCGTCGTCGAAGATCTGCAGAAGCGCCGGATAGTCCTGCTCCCGGATCCAGTAAGCGCCGACCGGCGGCGGCGGCCGATCCTCGACATTGGTCATTGCTGCTGATCCCGCAAATGCTGGTTGCCCACTGGCCGCGGAGCCTACTGCCGCACCAGGATGAACGGATCGGCGCTGTCGGGCACCCGCCGCCACTGCGCGTTGTCATCGGCCTCGAAACGCCAGATTTCGCCCTTGGTCGAGATCAGCTGCAGTTCGCCGCGCTCGAGCCGCCACGCCACCGGCGCAAAGGCGGTGATGAGCGGATCGCAGCGCGGCTTGAGGAACACCGCGTAGCTGTCGGGGCTGGTCTCGGTATTGGTCAGCGTCAGGCCGCAGATGGTGCGATCGTTGCCGTGCACCACCGCCCAATCGCCGATCATCTGGTCCATGGATTTCGCCAGCGCCCGGGCCGCCGCCAGGTTCTGCAGCAGGTAGACCCCTTCGTTCGGGCGGGTGCCCTCGAAGATCCCGCTCTCCACCTCGGTAACGTCGATCACCGGCTGACCGCTGGCATCCTGCAGCCGGACGATGTCGAGACCCTTGACGCTCCAGGCGGCGATGGCGCGCGTGAACGGCAGCGCCTCGCCGCAGCCCTTCTCCAGCTCGAGCTTCATGGCCGCCCCCGCCGCGTCGCCGCGCAAGGTGATGACGCAGGTCTTGCTGCGTTCGGCGGTCGAGAGTTCCCACTGCCCGACCATCTCGCCGGCGAGGCTGCGCGGCGCCTGCGCCTGCGCCGCCACCGCCAGCGCCGCGGCGAGGCCGATGGCGCCGAGCCATACAGCCGGTCTTGGAGCCGGTCTCGCCACGGTCAGCGTCCCTTCACCGGCGTTTCCGGGATCGGCGTCAGCGGCGGCTTGCCTTCGAACCACGCCTTCAGATTGTCGACCACGAGCTGATCCATGGCATTGCGGGTGGCGATCGAGGCCGACCCGACATGGGGCAGCAGCACGGTGTTGGGAAGCGCGCGCAGCTCTTCGGGAACGTTGGGTTCGCCGGCGTAGACGTCGAGCCCCGCCGCCATGATCTTGCGCGCCTTCAGGGCCGCGATCAGTGCCGGCTCGTCGATCACCGAACCGCGCGCCACGTTGATGATGACACCCTGCGGGCCGAGCGCGTCGATCACCTCGGCGTTGACCAGCTTGTTGGTCGAGGCGCCGCCCGGGGTGATGATGATCAGGGTGTCGACGGCCTTCGCCATCTCCACCAGGTCGGGGTAGTGCCGGTACTTGACCCCGGCCGCCGGATGCCGCGAATGATAGACTACCGGCACAAGCGAGGCATCGAGCCGCCGCGCGATCGCCTGGCCGATCCGCCCCATGCCGATCAAGCCGACGGTGCGGCCGCGCAGCGAGCCCGCGGTCAGCGGATAGTTCTTCGCCGCCCACTGGCCGGACCGCACGAAGCGGTCGGCGTTCACCAGTTCGCGCAGGGTGGCGATCAACAGCCCCAGCGCCACGTCGGCGACCTCCTCGGTCAGCACGTCGGGGGTATTGGTGACGATGATGCCGTGGTCGCGGGCATAGGCCGAATCGACGTGGTCGTAGCCGACGCCGAAGCTCGACACGATCTCGAGCTTCGGAAACATCGCCATCATCGCCTTGTCGGCGCTGACCAGCCCGTTGACGGCGACGCCCCGGATCCGCGCGGCGAGCGCGGGGCTGATGCGGTCGAGATCGCGGCGGCTTTCCATGGCATGCACCGCGAACACCTCGCTGAGGCCGTTCGTCACCAGCGGCTTGGGCTGGCCGTAGACCAGGACATCGACCTTCTCGGAACCCTTCGCAGTCATCCGTCATCCTTTCCAAGCGCGCTTTCGTGCCAGCGTCGTAGCACAAGATGCGACACCAGCGAGAGGCTCATGTAGATCACAATTCCGGCGACGGAGAGCAGCACCAGCGCCGCGAACATCCGCGGAATGTTGAGCCGGTAGCTGGATTCCGCGATCCGGTAGGCGAGGCCCGACCCGGCCCCGGACGATCCGGCGGCGATCTCGGCCACCACCGCCCCGATCAGGGAGAGCCCGCCCGCGATGCGCAGCCCGCCGAGCATGTAGGGCAGCGCCGACGGCAGCTTCAGGTGCCACAGGGTCTGCACCGGCGAGGCGCCATAGAGCGAGAACAGTCCGGCAAGATTGCGGTCGACCGAGTTCAGCCCGAGCGTGGTGTTGGACAGCACCGGGAAGAACGCGACGATGAAGGCGCAGACCACCACCGCGACCTGCTGCGGCAGGTAGATCAACAGCAGCGGCGCGATCGCGATCACCGGCGTGACCTGCAGGATCACCGCGTAGGGAAACAGCGAATATTCGACGAGCCGCGACCGGCTGAACAGCAGCGCCAGCGCGATGCCGCCGACGGAGGCCGCAACGAACCCCTCCAGCGTGGTGGTGAGCGTGTCCAATAGCGACTCGAACAGCACCGGCCAGTCCTGCACCAAGGTTGAGAACACGGTCGCCGGCCCGGGCAGCACATAGGGCGGAATGTGCCTGAGCCGGACCACCGCCTCCCAGGCGCCGATCGCGGCGGCAAGCACCAGCAGCGGCAGCACCACGCGCACCACGGCCCCCGCCCGATTGGCGCCCGGCCCGGGGCGGGCCTCGGCGGGCGCAACCGGCGCCATCGCGGGCTCGCGCGCCGTCACCGCGGCGCCTCTAGCGGTTTCGTCGTCGCCCTGGCCAGCGCGATCGAAACGTCACGGCATTGCTCGGCGTAGCCGACCGAGGTCCGGAACTCGTCGCCGCGTGGCTCCGGCGCGGTGACGCGAAACTCGGCGCTGATGCGCCCGGGACGCGGCGTCATCAC